>CBDTVC010000184.1:0-6097 GCA_965363925.1 uncultured bacterium
GGATCGAACGAGTCGAGCCACACGTGCGGTCGAGAACGTTGCCAACGTAATCGCCGGTAGAATCAGATGTGCCGGTGAGCCGCGGCCCGAGATTGGCAGCCAGCGCAGCATCACGCCAAAGACTAAAATCAGCATGATACCCAGCCAGAACGTCGGTATCGATTGTGCCAGCAAAGCACCGCTCATCGAAAGCCTATCCAACATTGAATTACGACGCACGGCCGAAATCACACCGACCGGGATTGCGACAGCGACAATGATGAACAGAGCCGCCAGCGTCAGCTCTATCGTAGCGGGAAGTCGCTCTGCTATTAACCTGGATACAGGTACTTGTTGCCGAACGGAGATTCCGAAGTCGCCCTGCACCAGTCGCTTGAGAAACTCGCCATACTGGACAGCGAGGGGCCGATCAAATCCCATGTACTCGCGAAACTTGACGATCTGCTCCGCCGTCCAGTTGTCGCCAATCATGAGCTCGGCAGGATCCCCGGCCAGGAAGGTCAAGAAAAACGCAATAGTCGCGACAGCCCACAGGATAAACACAGCTTGAAGTAAACGTCGTACCGTGTAGGCCAGCATTTCTACTCACCGAATGATGTGTCCCAGAGGTGAACTAACTCATCCATTCGCGGCGTCCAGTCAATCTTCTGACTTACGCCGTAAACATCTCGCTGGATGTAGAGGAAGATCCAGGGTGCCTCCTCATGAATGATCTCCTGCATCTCGTTTCCGATTGCGCGTCGGCGATCCGCATCCAACTCGTTCTGCAATTCCCTCCATAGGCCTTCATATTCGGCATTTTCCCAACGGTAAAAATTGCTTGGGCTCGTGATCGACAGATCTGCGGCCTCAGTCAGCAACTCAAACTCCCCTCCGCTCGCCTGCATGAACAGATCAGGTAAATCGTATCGTAGCAAGCGTGACCGGTAGTTACCCCATTCATACGTACGAACTCCATCACGAAGCGTGACCCCGACATCCGCCAACTGCGAAGCAACCGCCTGAGCTAACGCGTGATCCTGAATCCATTTACCTACCGGAGTGTCGAGCGAATTTAACTCCAGACCGTTTGGATAGCCTGCTTCGGCCAATAGTGACCGCGCCTTTGCCGGATCGTACGGGTACGGCTGAATGTCCTCGTTGGCAAAAGGAGGATTGAAGATGTTTGACATCCGCAGTTCTAACCCACCAAACAGTCCGTCGTTTATCGCATCGAAGTTGATGGCATAGTTGAGCGCTTGTCTGACCGCCTTCTTTTTCAGCGCCTCGTCGCCACCGTCTGTTGTGATTCCGATCATGACCCGACGGCCACCGGCAACGGTTTCAAGGCGAACTTCCGGGTTGCCTGCAATGATTCGAGCCTGGTCAAAAGGCAGGTTCGGAACGATGTGAACGCTACCAATTTCGAGTTCGGCGATCTGGGTAGAAACTTCCGGGATCACCCTGAAGGTGAGTTTCTCTGTCGCGGCGGGCTTGCCCCAGTAGGTTTCGTTTCGAGTAAGAGTAATATGACTGTCCCGGACGCGCTCTGCGACGGTGTACGGGCCGGTGCCTATGATTCTCTCGGCTCGATCACCGTCCGTCGCATTCGCGTAAAACTGCGGAGCAACCATGTAGATCTGCGTCAGATAGAACGGAAGCAGGGCTTTTGGACCAGCAGTAGTTATGTGTACCGTGTAGTCGTCTACTATGGTGACGTCTGTTATCTCGGCAGATGGAACGGCCACGGTTGCTGGACCGAGCGGTTTACCTTCACTGTTCCGTGCCAGTACCGCTTCAATGCTGAACTTGACAGCTTCGGCGTCAAACGGCTCACCGTTGTGAAACGACACGCCCTGCCGGAGTTTGAATTCCCACGTTAGATCACCGTCAAGTCGTTTCCACTCGGTTGCCAACAGCGGTACAACTTCCATGCTGCGATCGAGGAAGGTCAGCGACTGCACGACGTGATCCGCAAACGAAATCTCAACCCGGCTAAACATCGAAAAGGGATCAAGCGTTGAGACATCCGTTGCGTTTGCGACAACCAGGGACGAATCCTGCACGCACCCTTGGGCCCCAAGAATCGCAATCAACAGCGAGGGAAGGAAGAATCGCTTGGAAAACGAACGCAAATCCGTCTTGTCTGCTAGTCCCATTCCGATGCTCATCGTTGTTTTGGGGGTAAATGTAGAGAGGCGCGCGAAGGAATCTATACGTTACCAAACCGTTTTGCTCTTTGCACCATCCACCATAATCGTCGCACCAGAAATGTAGCTTGCCGCGTCTGACAGCAGAAACGCGCCAACCTTCCCAAATTCTGACGGTGTTCCGTATCGGCCAAGCGGGATCGTACCAATGCGTTTTGCCTTTTGCTCTTCTGCTGTAATTCCCTGCTTTGAGGCTGAAAAGGCATCGTTTGATCGTACACGATCGGTGTCGATTGCGCCCGGGACAATGTTGTTAATGCGGATTCCCTCGGGAGCTAGATCCGAAGACAAACTCTTAACCAGGCTGGTAACTCCGGATCGGAAAACGTTAGACAGTAGCAGTATATCGATCGGTTCTTTAACCGAACTTGAAGTTATTGTCAGAATTGAACCCGATTTATTGGCGCGCATGGTTGGGAGAACCTCGCGAATCATGCGTACGGCGCTCATCAGTGTGAGATTAAATGCATCTTCCCACTGAGAGTCATCGAACGAATCAAATTTGCCTGCCTTGGGGCCACCAGCGTTGACCAGTAATCCGTCAATCGTTCCAAAATCGTTAAGCGAATCGGCAATCCATTTCTTGATTGACGCTGAATCGGATGCATCGCAAACGTACCCCTTGACCTCCGTGTCATATTTTTTGCCCAGTTGATCAGCGGTAGCGTTTACATCGGCTTCGGTTCGGCTGCAGAGGCTGATGCGCCCGCCGTCTGCGGCCAACGCTTCAGCAACGCCGTGGCCGAGTCCTTTGCTTGCCGCTGCTACCAAGAATGTTTTTCCAGCGATGTTGAGGTTCATATTTGGGCTGAACAAGATGTGATTGCGGATAGATGTAGCAGAATATATTCAGTGGACGCTACAGATGTGCAACGGCTGAAAGATCTGGTACTTGAGAGTCAAAAACTATCTGTACACAAGAGTGATAGACCCGATCTGTGCGTTCGTTTCGCGCGGCCGTCTCGCGTGGAGTACTTGGCACGTGCAGATCGATGCTCGCAAACTTGTGAGTTGAGTTTACGTCGAGTCACCTTGGCGCACTACGCTGTCTACCGGTCCGCGTTATGCTCCCGACTTAGACACAACGCGCATGACGAAGTATCCGAGGATCGAGACGCCGATTAATCCGGCAAGTCCCAGAAATTCTGCTTGCGTCATGTTCGACAAAAGCCAGCCGACGACTGCGACAGCCAATATGGGTATCAAGGGTCCGCCCGGAAGAAGGAAAACGCGACCCTCGGTTCGGACGTTTTGTCGTCTAAGTTTCAGGACGGCCAGTCCGACGCCGAGGTAGATCACCAAAACGGATCCGCTTGATACAACTGCAAGGGTTTTGAACGTACCGCTCAACGCAAAGCCGATCGACAAGATCGTGTACACAATGATCGCGACATAGGGCGTGTTGTACCTGGGGTGCACCTTGGCCAGCGCAGAAGGCAACAGTCCGTCTCGTGCTGCGGCAAAGAGGGCCCTTGGGTTAGCCAAAACGTGGCCGCTGAGCACCCCAAACATCGAGAGTCCTGCCCCTACGATCATCAGTGTACGGCCCCACGGCCCGAATGCTCTCTCAGCAGTAGCGATGAGCGGCGCCTCAAGATTGATTGCGAGGTCAGCTCCCAAAACACCTTGCGCTACGCCCTGCAGCGAAGCATACAGAATGAAAACCACTCCGATGCCTAACAGCAATCCGCGGGGCACCGTGCGGGACGGATCCGACACTTCGCCACTGGTGTTCAGCGCAATCTCGGCTCCTCCAAAAGCGAACACGAGCAGGAGTGTCCCTGCTCCAAAACTTGAAAGCGATGGCCAGGTCTGAATCGCAAGATTCTCAGGCTGAATCGAGAAGACGCCTAGAACGACAAGCGCAACGAGTGGGACCAATTTGATGTACGTGTTTGCGACAGCAACCTTGACTCCACCCCGAACACCAATCACGTTTATCGCTGCAAAACTGGAGAACAACAGGATGATAAACACGGTTTTCGGAATCGGATCGCTTAGCCATGGAAAGGCCAGCGAAAGCATATCGACAAGGATGATGGAGACAGCCGCGGTGGCAAGAATGCCCCACCCAAACCACAACAAGATCGAAGCGACAAAACCCGCGAACGGACCAAACGCCGTTTCGATGTAGGCATAGGCACCACCACTACGGGATACGCGACTACCTGCTTCGGCAAAGCAAAGGAACACGAGCGCAACCGCGACCGAACAAAGCAGATACGCGAAGATCGCCGCCGGTCCGAGCAATGCTGCCACCACACCGGGAAGCGCAAAAATACCGGCGCCGATGATCATGTTTATGATGCTGACGCCAAGTTCTCGAGTACCGATCACCCGGATCAGTCCTTCATCCGTGACGACGGAGGGATCCGGAACCTTGTCATTCATAGCCGATGCAGATGGGGAGAGGGGCCGTCGCTTTCAAGCGTTTCATGATCAAGATAGTCGAATCTGGTTCATGGACGGACGAGGGCCGACCGAGCCGCATCAAGCCCAGGCAATTGGATCCTGGAAAGTGTTCCGTTTGCCATCTTCAGGTTTCGCGAATGTCGTCGACCAAGGCTCTCGCATAAGGAAATGATGAAAAAACAACCATATTCAATCATTTCTATCTCAAGCGAAGTCGCCATTGTGGGGCAAGCTGTGTAGCGACGGCAAGAAGTTCACTATCCTGCTAGTTCTGGTTGTTCGGGCAGAGGTTGCTTGGATTTCCGCATTTCTCCCCCGATGGATAGCCGTACGATCAATATGTCGAAGTCAACACTCCTGATTATTCCGTTTGTGCTGCTCGCGGGTTGTAATCAGAAAACCGAACTCGACACTGCGTCGGTCGTCGAGGTATCAGAGGAAGTAAACTTGGAAGCCAGCTTTGAGGGTCCGTTGGGTTTGCAGTTGTGGAGTGTTCGCGAGGCTACAGCAACGAACGTTGAATCCGCGCTGGCTACTGTCCATGGATTTGGCATTCGCGAAGTAGAAACGGCCGGTACGTACGGGATGTCGATCGACGATTTCGCCCAGGCACTACAAGCTGCCGGGCTTCGTGCAACATCCATGCACACGGGTTATGAGCGCCTGAGAGACAGTCTCGACCTGGTCCTGGATGAGGCCGAGGTGCTTGGAGCACAATATGTTGGGACGGCGTGGATCCCGCACGATGGGCCACTGTTTACCAATGCGATGGCGACAGAGGCGGCCCGAGACCTCAACGAATGGGGTGAAACAGCTCGAGAGCGAGGTGTCAAGCTGTTCTATCACATTCACGGATACGAATTTCGACCAAACGCGGACGGATCTACTCCATTCGACAAGATGATCGAAGCCACTGACCCTGAGAACCTAACGTTTGAGATTGACGTGTTCTGGGTTGCACATTCAGGAACAGATGCTGCACAATTGATGCGGCGGTATCCAGATCGTTTCGACCTCATGCATGTCAAGGACATGAAGAAGGGGTACCCGACGGGCGGCCATTCCGGTAGCGCATCGAGCGAAGCTGATGTACCGGTCGGAAGCGGGCAAATAGATTATCGGCTTGTGCTCGAGGCTGCGGAAGAAATTGGGCTGAGCAAGTATTACATCGAAGACGAGTCAGAGACGCCCTTGACGAGCATCCCAAAGAGTATTTCGTTTCTCGAATCTGTGATTTACTAGCTCTGTGGAACGGGCGCCGGCGGGTTGGATCTCGGTCCGATGCTGCAATGGACCGACCGTACAAACGCTTTAGATCTCAGCTGTGATTGGTAGGACGTGCGGACGGTCGTCCCCTAAAATCTCGCCGTTCCTGCACTCGTTGAAAAGCGCGTATACAAAGAAAAGGCGGTCGAGCCACCTGGAATCCAGATGTTTCGACCGCCTTTTCTTGAATGCTATTGTCGCCTGAAGCCGACTTGGCTCCGTGACGTCAA
>CBDTVC010000185.1:0-6095 GCA_965363925.1 uncultured bacterium
CCCGCACGAACACTTGACGGCAGAACGCCAGATCGCACCGAAACTTGATTGCGCTGTAGCCTGATTGCGCTATGGCCTGATCGCACTATCGTCGGATCGCACTACAGCCTGATCGCAATTTTCCCAATGGACTTTCGCGATTCAAGGTATCGATGGGCCTCAGCCAACGACTCCAATGGATATTCTCCACCGACAACAGGATCAAGCCGGTGAAGTTCGTACAGCTCGACGACCGACTCCATCACGCGCTGAAGTACTTCTGGCCGATCGTCGCCAATCCGGAGCATGTTCACGCCGATTATCGACTTGGACGACGCAACCATCTGAATCGGATGGAAGAGACCGAATCCAGCCATCACGCGGAGTTTTCTAAAAATATTAGTAGCGCCGGTCAGACTGCTCGCGCCGAAGAGGACTATTCGTCCGCCAGATCCAAGAAGCTTGAATCCCTTTCTCGTGTAATCCCCTCCGATGGGATCAAAAATAACGTCCATGCCGCGTTGCCCGCTGATCGCCCTGACAGCCTCTACAAAATCGACACGACGATAGTCAATAGGATGGTCAACGCCACTCTCTGTGAGGTGAGCCAATTTGGCGGTTGACGCAGTCCCGTAAATCACACATTCTCGTCGCCGTGCAAGTTGAACAAGAGCGGTGCCAACACCTCCGGCGGCTGCATGAATAAGAACGTGGTCTCCCTTCTGTAGTCTGACTTGTTCCTCAGCGCAGTGGTAAGCCGTACAATACTGAGCGCCAAGCGCAAGCGCTTTTCCGAGTTCGATCTCGTCTGTGAGTGCAACGGTACCCTGTTGCTCAGCGATAGCAAACTCTGCGTACCCACCAAAGCGCGTAAATGCCAAAACCCGTTGACCAAGTTCGAAACGAGTTACAGCCTCACCGAGCTGATCAACCCTTCCGACTACTTCGTAACCGAGGACAGCGGGGAGAGCAGGTGCATCTGGGTAAATTCCTAGACGTGCCATGACGTCGGCATAGTTGAGACCGAAGCCCTCAACCTTTATCAGCACCTGGTTCGCAGTTACTTCGGGCTGGACAACTTCGCGGATTTCGAATGCCGATTCTGGTTCACCGAGTTTGACGAGGGTTGCGGCTTTCATAGGTCTGGAGTACGCGTATGCTGTTTAGTTAGCCTTGCATGCCAAGCTGCACGTGCAAGTGTCCGAGTCATCAGCGTGGTTTTGATCGCTCATAAATCTCGATCCAATCTGGCACCGACATCTTAGTTGCCAATTCACCAATCAAATCATACGGAATGTGGTCGACATTCTTAAATCGGATGCAGCTTTTCCCCATGTCTAGTTTTCGTTTGCTGTGAAACGGATACTGTTTGGTGAACCAGTCCGTAAGCTGTGCATCCGCGTAAAGGCCCAAGTGATACAGGCCGACAAAATTCTTTTGCGAAGCGACACTAATGAACGGTAAAGGTTGCTCCGGGTTAACTTGGTAGCCGGGCGGATAGGCCCTCCTCGGGACGACAAATGCCGGCATGTCGTATTGTATGGTCTCAGCGAATCCAGATGGAAGATTGGAACGGAGGGTGTCGATGAGCTTCGTCATGGGTTCGACCCGCTCTGTAGGAACAGCCTCAAGATATTCTTTGATCGTCTTCGCTTCGATTTTCATTTATCGGATCCACGTCTACAGAAAAGGTGTCCCGGACTATTTGTTGACTTCATGACATCCGAGCGATAGGTTCGGATGGAATTGACTGGCCCGGTTCAGGTAAAGATTACGCCAACCAGCACGCAACCACAAAATTGCTATGACGACTCGCCGAAACTTCCTGGAACTAACGACTCTGACCGCTTTCGTAGGCAGTGTGATTCCATCGCTGCTGGACGATGCCAATTCGTCGCGATCAAAAGGTCTGTCATCAAGAAAAGAAATACAGACAATCCTTTTTCAAGGCGATAGCATCACAGACGCTGGCCGTGACCGGGGCGACTATTACGCAAATTCGGGATCCGGAATGGGCCGTGGGTACGTTCACCACATCGTCACCGGCCTGTTGGGACGGTTTCCCGATAGGGGGTATCGCTTTTACAATCGTGGTATGAGCGGCCACAAAGTGTTTCAACTCGCCGGGAGATGGGACGACGATTGCCTGAATCTGAGTCCCGATGTGGCCAGTATCCTTATAGGGGTAAACGACTACTGGCACACCTTGGGTGACAATTTCGATGGGACAGCGGCAGTGTATGCATCGGACTTCAGAGCATTGGTGGCACGCACTCGACAAAACCTTCCTGACTGCAGAATAATGATCGGCGAGCCCTTTGCAGTGAAGGGTGGTTCCGCAATTGACGATCGCTGGCAGCCGTTTGACGAATACAGAAAAGTGGCGGCGGAAATTGCAGGAGAAACGGGAAGTGTCTTCATTCCGTACCACAGTATTTTTGACGAAGCGCTCAAGCTTGCGCCGGTTGAATACTGGTGTCCGGACGGTGTCCATCCGTCACTTGCTGGATCTTATCTGATGAAAGAAGCTTGGCTTGCAGGCTTTTCTCAACTGTAGCAAGAGTCTCGGCCCGGCGACGAATCCAGATGACCAAACTCAACTCGTAGATGGACCCAGGACAAACCAATCCAACCAGTGTAATTGAAGCAATTGAGCCAAGTCCGCGACTTCCGATTTTTTCGATCTTGGCCTTCGTTACGGCGTGGGTTGGCGGTTCAATACTCTTGCTTGGTTGGATATTGCATCCGGTAATTCCAGGGGGATGGATTTCGATTCTTCTGTTTATCGGTTTCGCAATCGCTCCGGCGTTTGCAATAGTCCGCGGCCTTGACAACAGGTTCTACCCGTCAGCCACAGTCCGGATCTTCGTGTTCAGACCCTTCTGGTACGCGATGCTCGTCGCGCCACTTGTTGCCTTGGTTGGAGTCATCGGGTTTCTTCTTGGAATTCCGTTCGGTGCACCGAGGGCAGCGGCTTATTTAGCGGTCAGCATTGGCTCCGTCCTTCTTCTCGTAGCGATTGTTGCTGGCTACATCGGGACGCGGAAGCATGTTGTTAAAGAGTTGCGTGTCGTGTTACCCGGGTTGCCGAAATCGTTTGATGGTCTTCGGATCACGCAAGTTTCTGATCTTCATGTTGGACCGCAGACGTCCACGAATTTCCTTGAACGCATCGCAGCCTCGATAAAACAGTCTAAGCCCGACCTCATATTCGTAACGGGTGATCAGGTTGATGATTTCGCAAAGGACGTTGCCGTGTTCGCATCCGCTTTTGGCGAACTTGAAGCGCCGCTTGGCGTGTTTGCTGTGGCTGGTAACCACGATGTTTATGCGGGATGGAACGCCGTGAGCGCGGGACTTTCTGATCTTGGGATGACCGTACTAGTAAACGAGTCCGTTCCAATCGTACGCGAGAACACACGAATTTGGATCGCTGGAATTGGTGACCCGGCAGGCAGTCAGTGGCCGAGAGGCGGGGGAGAAAAAGCTTCCCCCGACATCGAACAAACCATGAGGAGTGTCCCGGATGGCGAAGTGTCGCTCGTTCTCGCACACAATCCAGCGCTCTGGCAGGGGCTGGCCCAACAAGGTGCTTCACTAACCCTTAGTGGACACACGCACTACGGCCAGCTTGCAATCCCGAGTCTGAACTGGAATATTGCGGGCGTCTTTGTATCGCCATCGATGGGTGTTCACGAAGCGGATGGCAAGTTGCTATACATTAACCCCGGCACAAATTATTGGGGACCTCCGTTTCGTATGGGCACGCCTCCGGAAATAACGGTTCTTGAGTTGAGGTGCGCGCTGCCAGGCGAAGCGGCCGCCATCACAGTGGCGTGAACGCGGTACGTTCAGGAATAAACACTTGGGACAACCGAATTTCTTTCGTGACTATTATTCGTGACTATTAACGGTACCCTTGATCACCAGGTTTGTGCAATTTCTGTCCCTTCAACGTTATAATTTCTCGCGCCTCGTCAACCGGAATGTTCGGTGCATCGTCAATCCAGCGGGCGGTCGTCGGAGCTGCCCAGCGTACAGCATTCCTGAGTACAAGTTGAATTTCTTTTTGATAGAATACAGGATAGGTCTCGTGTCCAGGCCGAAAATAAAACACGTTTCCGTTGCCGCGTTTCCAAGTTGCACCCGATCGGAACACTTCGCCGCCTTCAAACCATGAGATAAAGATCTGCTCATCGGGAACGGGTATTCCGAAGGGCTCTCCGTACATCTCGGCATTTGGAATCTCGATAAATTTTCCGAGTCCTTGAACAATCGGATGGGACGGATTACACACCCACAAACGTTCCCGTTCACCGGCTTCGCGCCAACACAAACTGCAAGAGGTACCCATCAGACGTTTGAAAATCTTGGAGTAGTGAGCCGAATGCAACGCGATCAACCCCATGCCCTCCAGGACGCGCTTGTGAACGCGCTCAACAATTGCATCATCAACCTCACCATGGGCGCAATGTCCCCACCATGTCAAAACATCAGTCTGATCCAATACCGCTTCGGACAAACCATGTTCGGGCTGCTCCAATGTCGCCGTTCGCGCGGATATTCCGGCATTCGCATTTAATGACTCGGCGATAACAGAATGCATTCCGTCGGGATATACGGATGCGACTACATCGTTGGTTCTTTCGTGGACGTTCTCGCCCCAAACTGTAACGTTGATCACTATAAAGCAGAGGATGACGCGGACGGTTTGGGCCGCGGTGAATGAGGCGGGCGTCTTGCGTCCGTTGAAGATGGGAAGATATGAAGATGGGTGGAACGTTTTGAGCTGCGAGAGACTTATCTTGAGAAGAGCGCCATCGCCGGACAAGAGCATCATCCTTTGCACTGCACAATTCTCAGCAATGATCCGTCCTCAGCAATGACCCATCCTCAAGCCAGGCGGCATCCTCAACGACGCGCGAACCTAAATGAACTGCCATCCTCCGCAACGACGGTGCGGATCGGGCGCCACTGGGCTACGATATCGATTGCCGCTGCGGCAATGGTTCTGTTTAGTGCGCTGGCGGTTGGTTGTACGGCTCCTCAGCTACTGGACGACGCACAACCGCGTCCGAATCTGATTTTGCTTTTCTCGGATGACGCTGGTTATGCAGATTTCGGATTCCAGGGTAGTGACGATTTTCGGACGCCAAACCTTGATACGCTGGCGGCGAGCGGTATCCGATTCACCAACGGATATGTTACGGCATCCGTCTGTTCACCTTCACGCGCCGGCATGTTGACCGGGCGCTATCAACAGCGGTTTGGTCATGAGTTGAACCTCCCCGGCGTCGCAGCCCCTAACGTTCCGGACTCTGCACGCGGCTTACCGTTAACCGAGCTTACGATTGCAGATCTGCTTTCGGATGCCGGTTATCACACGGGTTTGATTGGCAAGTGGCATCTGGGGCTAGAGGATCACTTCCATCCCACCAACCGTGGCTTCGATGAATTCTTCGGTATGCGAAAAGGCAGTGGTCCCTATTTCAAAGGCCGGAACAATAACATCGAGAGTGGAATGGATCCTGTATCGCCCGACTCGCTCGAGTATTTGACCAACGAATTTGGCGACCGCGCCGTGAACTTTATCGAACGTAACCAAGAGAATTCGTTCTTCTTGTTCTTGTCCTTCAACGCGCCGCATACTCCGATGCACGCTCCAAAAGGGTATCTCGAAGAGGAGAGCACTCGATTCGAAACGGAGGTACGAGCGGCGAACGCCGCAATGACTCGATCACTTGACGACAATATCGGAAAGGTCCTGGCGGAACTGGATCGTCTGGGGCTCAGGGAGAATACACTAATCCTCTTTGCCAACGACAACGGCGGCGCCATGCCATACAACGGCTCGCTAAACGCTCCGCTGCGCGGCGCAAAAGGCACAGCCCTCGAAGGTGGAAATCGTGTGCCCTACCTCGTTTCGTGGCCCGGAACTATCCCTGCCAACAAAGTGCTCGATGTACCCGTCTCGACGCTGGACGTTTTGCCAAGCTTTCTTGCCGCGGCGAGTGTCGAGTTACCGATAGATCGGACATTCGATGGAGTCGATCTTGTGCCTTTTCTGACAGGCGAAACAAACGAGGTTCCACATGACACACTTTTCTGGAAGATGC
>CBDTVC010000186.1:0-6093 GCA_965363925.1 uncultured bacterium
TCCGTTCAATCATTGGGAAATAGGTTTCAGCTCGGCTCAACCAGTGATTGACATGTTTGTCCGGGTTGGCCAGCAGAAATTCCATACTTGATTCGACAAGCCGATTCATCGTCATCGGAATCGTCGTCACCATCGGAGGTATGTCCGGAAGCGAAACGTTTTCGAGCAACGGCTCGCCGAGGTCGTTCATGGTCGCGAACATCGCGTCGCGGTAGTCGAAGATTGAGCCAAACGCGAAAGTCAGCGTATCGGTTGTACCGTAATAACCTTCGACTTCGGCGACTACGCTTCGGTACAATTCCCTGAACCGATCATTGGATTGCATCTCCGGTTGATGCGCAAGGATGTCAATTTCGTTTGCTGATCGATCAAGCAGGTCGATCATTAAATCATACTCCTGGGCGACATCAGCCTCGATGACACGGCGCATCAATCCGTAGATGTCTGCGATCAGTAGGTCAACTTCGCGATCCGTGAGGATCGTAACCGAGTCACCTGGGTGATCAAATGCACGCTTGATCGAATCGGGGTCTGCTGGATTCGAATACGTTTCTGCACTTTCGGACAGTGCACTTTGTCGAGCCTGATCCTGGCCGTTTGTCACCTGGCCGGTCGCGAGCCGTACAGGTGAAGAGGCCGTTGCAATCAGCAGGGCCAGCGGGAAAAGAACGCGATACTTCAGAAGACAAGACGCCATTGTCGGAATACGGTTCAATAGTTCTAATTGTAATTGCAGATCCAGGGGTCGCCGGAATGACATCCGGCATACGGCCAGCATGACCAAATCTCAGCAGGCCTCGGCAAGTTTCGCACAGTAGCCGAGCGGTAAACGTCCAGCACTAGCCAATCGGAGCGTGGTGGCAACCGATCTATCGCCAAGTGGCATTAGAGCAACTAACATACCCAAAAAACCTGTCAACGGCCGAGCCCGGGACGGAAGGCACCGTTTTCTCCATTACAGCGCTCACCCGACCGCCTGCAATCGGAACGTGACCCATTTGCACCCGCCCTCGGTCGTTCCCAGAGTCAATCCGGGTCAATCCGAGTTTCGGGCTTGGGACGGCTCAAAGACAATCAAAAGACGAAGTCAGAAGCCAAATAATGAACGATCCATCAAAGCGGAATATTACCATGCTTCTTCCGCGGATTGTTAACCACTTTGTTCTGCAGCATGGTTAGTCCACGGATCAACCGGTCGCGGGTTTCGGAAGGCTTGATTACATCATCAACGAAACCATATTCAGCCGCAACGTACGGGTTGGCAAATTTCGTCCGGTAATCGTCGGTAAAGCGCTCTTCCAGTCCCTTCGGATTATCCGATTCAGAAATCTGCTTCTTGTGAATGATTTCTACGGCCCCCTTCGGGCCCATCACCGCGATTTCTGCATTCGGCCAGGCGAAGTTCAGGTCCCCGCCAATGTGCTTCGAATTCATGACGTCATAGGCGCCGCCATAAGCCTTGCGCGTGATCACCGTGAGCTTCGGCACGGTGGCTTCGCTGAACGCATACAGCAGTTTTGCGCCATTCCGAATCACGCCACGCCACTCCTGTTCGGTCCCCGGTAAGAATCCAGGCACGTCTTCGAACACAACCAGGGGAATGTTAAACGCATCGCAGAAGCGTACAAATCGAGCAGCTTTGACAGAAGAATCGTTGTCCAGGACACCAGCGAGTACAGCTGGTTGATTGGCAACAATCCCAACGGATCGGCCATCAAGGCGCGCAAAGCCGACAATGATATTCTCGGCGAAATCAGCATGCACTTCAAGCATTTCGCCGTGATCAACAATCAACTTGATCACGTTGCGCATGTCGTAGGGTTTGTTCGGATTATCCGGAACAATGATGTCCAGTTTCTCGCTGGCATCGGCTGCGGGGCTACGGGCCGGCTGTCGCGGAGCCGTGCTTTCGCAATTCTGCGGCATGTAGCTGATCAAGTCACGGAGTTTCATCAGACAATCAGCGTCGTTCGCACACGTAAAGTGTGACACTCCACTCTTGGTTGCGTGCGTCTCTGCGCCGCCCAGTGCCTCAGCGCTCACTTCTTCCTGAGTGACTGTCTTGACAACATTCGGACCCGTTACAAACATGTAACTCGTTCCCGAAACCATAAACGTAAAATCGGTTATCGCCGGACTGTAAACAGCTCCGCCCGCACAGGGCCCCATGATGGCCGATATCTGCGGGACAACACCGGATGCGCGGGTATTCTGGTAGAAGATATCCGCATAACCGCCGAGGGAAACAACTCCTTCCTGAATGCGCGCCCCGCCCGAATCATTCAGGCCAATAATTGGGGCACCGTTGTCCAATGCCAGCCCCATGATCTTAGTGATCTTCTGGGCGTGGGCCATTCCGAGCGAACCACCGAAAACGGTGAAGTCCTGACTGAAGACGTACACCAAGCGGCCATCAATTGTCCCGTATCCGGTGATGACTCCGTCACCCGGCGGCCGATTGTCCGCAAGTCCAAAATCATGCGCCTGATGCCGAACAAACATTCCCAACTCGCTGAACGATCCTTCGTCGAGTAAGATGGCGATTCGCTCGCGCGCCGACAATTTGCCCTTCTTATGTTGCTTGGCCATTCGCTCTTCGCCACCCGGGACGAGTGCTTCTGCCCTGCGTTGCGTTAGTTCTGCAAAACTATCAGACTGGCTTGACATGCGACGAAACGTATTACTGAATGTGTGGGATGGCGACTAAACGATGCGCTGACTACTGAAGATAGCGCTGTTCAACCGCGTTGGTGAAAGTTACCGCAACGTCGGAGTAAATGTTAATACGGTAACGCCTGAAAACGCTGTGGGCAATAATATGTGATGCTCGCGACCATTCTTTTGCAGCATCAATTTGGGTAAGCACGTCTATATAGGAATGCTCTGACCCGTCAAACAGTTCATTAGTGAAACGATTGCGACGCTCCATGTCTGTACGCCCAAATACTCGTCGCTCAATTTCGGACAAGTCTTCAGCAGGACGATCGGGTTTTTGCGGGGGTTTATCAACCTTCTTTTGATACCGAAGCCAAAGGGGTTTGACTGACTCTTCAGTGCCTTCTAACTCATCGGTCGTGTGACTCGGTTCGGCTGCGTGCGCGCCTGTGTTGACCGATTGCGCCGCGGCACCATGGTGATCGGGGATTCTGTTGTGTAAAACGTCCTGGACTTCCGTTGGCGGTATGTCGCTGGCCACATTGTGTGCGAGGTCATCACCTTTCTTGGGCTCTTCGTGGCTGCTCGCGTCTTTAGTTTCAGATCCACTTTTGTTCGTCGTCTTTGTGTGTAACGAATCCGCCGCGGTATCTGCAACCGTGGGCTGATCGGAAGACGGTTTATTACGCGAGTGTACCGTGTCCGGTCGATCTGGGGTCATCGGCGCGTTGAGCTTCTTGTGAAACTGTTTCCAAAGAGGGACAGGGCCGGAGCCTGCTGATTCACCAGGAGGTCGGCGGGGTGTTGCGGTCAAACGCTCAGACAAAATCGAATCCTGCTTGGTCGGTCGGTTCGGATCGGACGGTGCTGATGATTGTTCAGCGCGTGGATGTAAGTCATCGTCCGAACTCCAACGGGAATCGCCAGGGCTGCTCGATTCAGGGCGAGAGAGTTGTTCTCTGTCGGGCAACGCGAATTCCGGATCAGCGGAAAACTCAATGCCCTGTTCGGCATTTTCAAGCGCCAGGGCTGCGTCGACGGCTTCTTCGATCTGGTCGACGGACCGGTTGCTAACCTCCCATTCGTTCTCAGTTTTGTCTAATTCCGGAAGGTCGTCGAATAGGGCCGGAGGTTCGGTGGCTGGCTCACGCTCAAAGTTCGAGGCCAGGTCAGGCACATAGTCGTCGTCCGAAACGGTACTGTCGTCATCTTGAACGTTGACGTCATGAGCGTTCGGAAGATCGTCTGGCTCTGGCTGGTCTTGAACATCCGCAGCAGCAACTTCTGCATGTTCAGCGTCTTCGTCATCGAAACCGGAATCCAGGGCGTTAATGGCTGCAGACTCGTCGTAACGAATCTCAGTTGTTGGAGGCAAGTCTTCACGTGACGTTGGGAGAGACTCCTCGGGCATATATCCGGTCTCGTCTCCTGCGGCAACCGGAGCTTCATCCGGCACAGTATCCGAAGCGTCTGTCTCTTGTGGAAAGTCTAACGCAACGGGCACCTGGTCGGCGTCGACAATTGTTGCTCGTCGCCGAGGGGTTGGGGGTTCAAACGATTCTTTCATGATGTCAACAAGAATCTCCTCAGAGACATCAGAGTCGCCGGTTGCTTCGGTGAGGGTATCGATCTTGTCCGACACATCTTGCCGCCAAAGCGAGAACGCCAGCGACGCCAGCCGCGTGGTAGGAACTACTCGGGTTCCATTCACTTCTTCATGCAACGAAAAGAGCGGCTCGGCAAAGCTGTCCCACTCGGTGATGGAGTGGCCGACATCGCGGGCAATTTCGTCAAGCTTGTAGCGGAATTCCATTCGTGGAATAATCGCGTCGGGATCAGCCGGGAGGGATGCGATCACCGGATCCAGGATGTCGGTATATGCCGCAAATGATCGGAGTCTCTTTAGGACTGTAGAGGATGACGCCGAATCAGCGTCGCCGGGAAAAGCGTACCCAAAAATCGTATCGATGGGCGAGACGAGGTAGCGGCAGACCTGATCGGACGCGAGTCCGAGAAAGTATTCCCATCTCGAAGCAGGGAAGGTGATCGACTGTCTGATGATTTGTTTGGTTTCTCGGATACTTCGGTCAACGACAGAACGCTTCTCGGCCGGAAGCCATTCGGAAGGATCATAGCTGATCCGATTCGTTTCCTCGACGATGTGTCTTTCCAGAAGAGTGGTCAGAAACCTGGCGACCAGAGGGTTCATGCCGACGGCGGCCAATTCGCTGGCCATCGGGATCTTCGAAGACGGAAAACTGGTCAAGAGCTGCCGTTTGAGCGCAGCAGCCAATGAATCTGAGACTCCCATATTGTTTGGGCACCGAATGATCGGGCATTAAGCTGTGCCGGCGCTCAGTGGAGCTGCGGCAAAGTAAGGTTGCGGTTGACGCAGTTGACGCGACCGTTCGCCAGTCGTGCCACGGCCGAATGTAATCGCGTGAGCGGCTGAGATTCGAGAATCATTCAGCAGAACAATGGACCGACAAATCGGGATCCGCCGGCGACATAAGGTTGAACGAACACACGCCGCAACTGCTGGTCCAGGCGCCGTGTGGTGGAACGAAGCTTGAGCCGTGGGCATGTGAAAGACAGCACATCCGGATCCTCCAGTTTTTCGCGGTTGAATCGCTGGATTAGCCATCGCGCCTGTGACGCTGACACTCGCGTTAATTTCGTAAAAAACAAGGACTATACCCGCATAGGTACGTGCTTGTTCGCGAAATTTGGGCAAACAGGCGTTGGCAGTATCTTTTGTCAACACCACGCCGATGCCAACGCTCAGGCAGGCGACAAGCAAGGACGGCCAGCGAAGCCATACAAGTCGGCCCCAAACCGTCCCGACCGGCCGTCCCGCAATGATCGAACTCTCAAACCGCAGAATCCCGTGTCCAACCTTCAGGCCGCCTTCCAGGATCACCTCGCCTGGACTAGCGACCAACCACTCGGCCTCGTTGTAGAACGTGCCGATGGCGCAATTATTACACTCGCTGACGGGCGTGAACTAATCGACCTCATCAGCGGAATTGCCGTCTCGTCGCTAGGCCACTGCCACCCGGACGTTGTCGCGGCCGTTCAAGATCAGGTCGCACGTCATATGCATGTGATGGTGTACGGTGAATTTGTCCAATCACCGCAGGTCCGGTTTGCCGAGAAGCTAACCTCGGTTCTGCCGCCCGGACTCGATGTCGTCTACTTTACCATGACCGGGACCGAAGCGAACGAAGGGGCGCTCAAGCTGGCAAGAAAGTTCACCGGGCGGACAAAACTTGTTGCTTTTGATCGGTCTTATCACGGCGACACCATGGGTTCACTTTCGGTAACCGGTCGAGAAGTGTACCGTGCACCGTATGAACCACTCATTCCGGGCGTTACGTTTCTGGAGTTCGATTCCGTCGAGTCGCTTGTGGCGATTGATGAGAGTGTTGCGGCGGTCAT
>CBDTVC010000187.1:0-6058 GCA_965363925.1 uncultured bacterium
TTGTTGACTTCGACACGGGCGAGCCGCTTCCTTACGCAAATGTATTTATCGCAGATGCGAATGGCGGTGTTGCTACGAACGAGGCTGGCCAATTTACATTAGGCCCAGTGATCGCCGGTGAATACAGGCTGGTGGCATCGTATGTGGGCTACTTGCCATATTCGGACACGCTCATTGTTCCGGCAAACGGAGTAACTCGTCAGCGAATTGCGCTGAAGACCGGATCAGTCGAGGTAACCCCAATCATCATTAACGGTTTGCAGCAACAGCGTTTGTCCGCTTCGCTTGGTGCTGGCGAGATGGACGCCGAAGCCATATGGGATGCCGAAGCTGGTCGTGACGTAATGCGGATCGCGAGTGAAGTCGATGGCGTTCGATCCGGTGCAGCGTTTGCCGACTTGCATATCCAAGGCGGTGAATCCGGAGAGCATATCGTTTTGTTGGACGGTGCACCAATTTTTGAGCCCGTCAGTTTTGGCCGATTGATCGGCTCGTTTAGCCCCCTCGCTATTGGCCGGGTGACGGTTCACAAAGCAGGGTTTGAGGCACAGCATGGAAGTCGGCTATCGGGCATCGTGGCAATTGACCATGACCTGACCGGTTCGCGTGTTGATCGGTTCTCGGTGCTGGCGGATCCGTTCAGCGTTAACGCACGCGCAACGTTTGGAGGCACCGGGAACGGAAAAATACGTGGGTTGCTTGCAGTCCGCAGATCACTTTGGGACACCTACCGCCTTCCGGCAATTGAATCGATGCTGAGAGATTGGAACAGTAGTGATCCGCTGCTGACTGCTATTGTCCTGAGCCCCGCCAGCGGCTTTGGCGCCGCAACACCGCATGCACACAGTTCGGATCTAGGTTTCACAGACGTCCATTTTGCGTCCCGTATTCCGCTGGACGTTTTTCGCAGCATTTCCGTGAGTGGCTACTACGGCGAAAGCAGGCTTTCGACCAGGTTGCTTGCCAGTGAAGAAATTGAAGGCCTGCCCACAGACCCCATCAATGAGCCGTCGCAACGCTTTTCGCTTTCACAAGATCGCTATCGCTGGACGAACACGATGGGACAGGTTCGTCACGACTGGATTGTAACTGCACGGTGGCTTGCATCCGCGAAACTTCGCTTCAGTGAACACCGACTAAGCGATGCATTTGGCCTTGTGGATTCGGAGACGCTGTCTTCAACAGGGACCGTCGCCGAGATCGAACGCGAATTGGAGTCAGCGATTGCCACGCTAGACGGAGACGACAACTCCAACCGCTTCACAGAAGGAGCGATTGAGCTGAGATCAACTGTAAGTGTTTCCAGTAATCAGCAACTGGATCTGGGCACCGATCTGATTTTTACGGGAAATCACTTTCAACAGCGGTCCGGATTTTTCCGATCCATTGATCTTGAAGCCCGGAACTGGAAACTGGCTGGGTTTGCCAACTATGAATTCAGGGTCAGCGATCGTACGCGTATCGATCTGGGTTCACGATTGACGTTTGTACCGACGCGCTCAACCGTTTATGCCGAACCTCGACTTTCCATTCGACTTGATGATTCAGCATCGTTTCTCGAGTCATATGCAGTCCGCATTGCGGCCGGCGTGTACAATCAGTTTGTCAATCCGCTTGACCTCAGTACTGTGGGGCCGAGTGCAATAATGCCGTTTACAAGACTCTGGATTCCAACGGATGCCACCGTTGGTCCGGCTAAATCTTACCATACTTCGCTTGAACTTCTCGCCGTCCCGGTTTCCGGCTGGAACGTTCGTCTCGACGGATTTGCGAAATGGTTGCCGCGATTTTACTCGATCAACTATTCAGAACTCCTCGATACTTCTATTGAAGAGCCGTTAACCGATCAGTCATCGTTTATCGAATCAGGTTCTGGACGAACCCTCGGAGGAGCGTTGGCTGTCGATCGGAAAACAAACCGCTACGAAATTGGAGCTTCTTATAGTCTCGAGTTGAACAAGCGGCAATACAAATCGCGGATTGGCGACCAGCGGGTAGCGGCCCCGTGGAGTGAGCCCCATCGTTTCACGTCCTTTGCACGTGTCTTTGGCCGCAGTGGTTTTTCGCTGCGTACCCGGGCACATGTCGTTGCAGGTCGCTCGTGGGGATTTCGGCAATCATACTATGACTTTCTCGCGTCGCACAATTCGGCTACGGCGTTTCCACCGTACAATCTTAAAAACCCCGAAGCGCATCAACTCCCGACAACCTTCCAGCTGGACGCAGGGATTGCTTACGAACGCAGGCTCGCTTCGCGTGGTAACACCTCGTCAACTGGCAGCTCGTCGTCGACAATACTGCGGGTACGATTTGACGTCCTGAACGTCCTGAACAGGAACAACGTCTCAGACTGGAGTCTCCGTCCTGCCAATTCCTCCGCTAGCCAGATCGAAGCTACTCAGTTCACAATCAACGAACGGTCGCTGCCTGGTATTCAGCCAATGCTGTCACTCGAGATTACATTGTAGCAGGTTGGTCGCGGAAGCCAACCAACTACACAGGCTGCCTGGGACGGTTCGTGCACGCAGGCCCGATTCAAGGATTCTTCCACCCGTTAGTGCAAGGACCGATGACTCGACGGTGACTTCCGCAACGCCCAAGAACGATCGTGGGATGCAGGGGGCTTGACTGTTTGTCCAAATCTAACTGGGGAAATTGATTCACATAATCGACTATTGAGTATAAATGATCGTTTATTATAGACATCTATCCCGTTATGATCGAATAATTTCGGCTTTTGGTTGATATTTGGTCGATTTGAGGTAGTCATACGGATCGTGGGCTGTGTATCAGGGGAAAGTATCTCTTAGAACCTAACTCGATCACTGATGAAAACAACAGTCACCGCACTTCCCCAAACAAGTTCGTCGGGATTCACCCAGACGTTCTTGATGTGGATTTTCGCGATGCTGGTCTCGGTACAATTTGTATCCGCCCAGACCGCTCGCGTGCAAGTAATCCACAACGCTGCCGATCCGTCCGCCCAGACAGTAGATATTTACATCGATAGCGCTCTCGCCATCGATGATTTTGAGTTTAGAGCTGCTACACCGTACATCGACCTTCCTGCAGGTCAGGAAATAGTAATCGGTGTTGCTGGCGGCACCAGTTCAAGCGCTAGTGAAGCCATTGCAACGTTTCCCGTTACGCTTGACGCGAACGAAACGTACGTGGTTATCGCCAACGGCGTACTAAATCCGTCGTCATTTGCGTCAAATCCGGACGGCCGCGCGACAGGGTTCAATCTATGGATCAAGGCGATGGCGAAAGAAGCCGTTCACTCAAACAGCTTTGAGTTCGTCGCAGTACACGGCGCATCTGATGCACCCGCCGTTGACATCATTGCGCGCAACGTCGCAACGCTGGTTCCAAACGCTTCGTACGGAGACATCACCGATTATATCGAAGTACCAACCGGCAAGTACAAGTTGGACGTTAACGCTGCGGGTACGTCGACGACTGTGGCATCTTACGCATTAGACGCTTCTGGATTCGCAGGCAAGACAGCCGTTGTTTTGGCGAGCGGATTCTTGACGCCATCTACGAACCAGAGTGGCGACGCGTTTGGGCTTATCGCGGTTTTTGCGGATGGCTCTGTTGCACAGCTTGCGGCGCCCGGTCCGCCGACCGCACGTGTCCAGATCATTCATAACTCTGCAGATCCAGGTGCCGCTGAAGTCGACATCTATCTTAACGAGGCGCTCACGCTTGACAACTTTGCCTTCCGTTCTGCAACACCGTACATCGACCTCCTCGCGGAAGAAGAAATCGTCATTGGTGTTGCTGGTAGCACAAGCTCATCAGCCAGCGAAGCACTTGCTACCTTCCCGGTCACGCTTGCAGAAGACGAAGCGTACGTAGTTGTTGCCAACGGCGTACTAGATCCATCTTCGTTTGCGTCTAACCCTAACGGACGATCAACCGGCTTCACGCTGTTTGTCCTCGATGGAAAAGAAACTGCCGGCGGCGCGCATGCCACACTGGTTCGTCCTTTCCATGGCGTCACTGATGCACCCCTGGTTAATGTTGCCGTTCGTAACGACGTAACGCTGATGAATGCACGAGCGTACGGAGATCCCACTGCTTACATCGGGGTTCCGTCAGCACCGATCGTTGTCGATGTGTTCGCTACGGGTTCAGAAACGCCACTTGCGTCGTTCGACGCAGACCTTACAGGTGCCCTGAGCTCAACGGCTGTTGTCCTCGCATCAGGCTTTCTGGATCCGTCGGTCAATTCAAACGGTGAAGGATTTGGTCTCTTGGCTGTGTTCCCGGATGGAACTGCAGCGATGTTGCCAGCCGCAGCCGAAGCGCAGTCTGCACGCGTACAGATTATCCACAATGCAGCTGATCCCGGAGCGGCAGTTGTCGACATTTACCTTGGCGAAACGCTAGCTGTAGACGACTTTGAGTTCCGCAATGCAACTCCGTTCCTTGACCTGCCTGCAGGTGAGGAAATCGTCATTGGTGTTGCACCTGGCACGAGCGCAAGCTCAGCGGATGCCATCGCGACGTTCCCAGTTACGTTAACCCCGAATGGTACATTTACCGTTGTTGCAAATGGCGTGCTTTCTCCCGGTGATTTCGCGTCAAATCCTGAAGAGCGATCAACAGCATTCACGCTGTGGGTAACTGAGTCTCAGGAAGAATCAACAGTGGCCGCAGATGTCCAGTTCTACGTCGTGCATGGTGCAAGTGATGCACCTGCGGTTGACGTTGTTGCTCAGGGCGTCGGTGCACTTGTCGAGAATGCAGCTTATGGCGACATAACGGACTACCTGTCCGTGGCTCCAGCAAGCTACACCCTTGACATTAATGTCGCTGGAACGTCAACTACCGCCGCTACCTTTGTTGCTGATTTGTCCGCGGCAGAAGGAGCAGCGATTGGCGTTTTGGCTTCTGGATTTCTTGACCCATCAGCTAACCAGGACGGCGCAGGCTTTGGTCTGTTAGCAGTCTTTCCGAATGGAGACACCGCGTTGTTGCCTGCTCCTGAAGCGGATCCAACTGCCCGTGTCCAGATCATCCACAACGCCGCTGATCCTGGCGCCGCAGTGGTCGACATTTACCTTGGCGAAACGCTAGCTGTAGACGACTTTGAGTTCCGCAATGCAACTCCGTTCCTTGACCTGCCTGCTGGGGTCGAACTGTCAATTGGAGTTGCTCCTGGAACAAGTTCATCTTCCGCAGAAGCACTTGCGACCTTCCCGGTTACACTTACAGAAGGTGAAACGTATTCGGTAGTTGCGAACGGTGTGCTTGATCCGTCCTCGTTTGCGACAAATCCAGACGAACGACCGACTGGATTTAATCTCTGGGTTACAAACTCAAACGAGTCGTTCTCGGACACGTCAAACACGTACTTTTACATCATCCATGGTGCAACGGACGCACCCGGAGTCGATGTGATTGCACGAGATGTTGCTCCACTGGCTGAGAATGCCAAGTATGGTGACATCACCGATTTGATCACGGTGCCGGCTGCCTCGTATATGCTTGACATTAACGTCGCGGGCACTGAAACAACGGTGGCTTCTTATCTGGCTGATCTGACAGGCGCCGGCGGTGTTTCTATCGGAGTGCTGGCATCGGGATTCCTCGACCCAACGACGAATAATGATGGTGAAGCGTTCGGCTTGCTGGCTGTTTTTCCGGACGGAACAACAGCGCTGTTGCCAACCGAGGCTGATGCCATGTCGGCTCGAGTCCAGATCATTCACAACGCGGCTGACCCTGGTGCGTCAACGGTTGACATCTATCTCGGAGAAACGCTTGCCGTAGATGATTTTGACTTCCGAAGCGCAACGCCTTTCCTCGACATACCTGCTGGAGAAGAGGTTGTCATTGGTGTGGCACCGGGAACGAGTTCGTCTGCTAGCGAAGCGCTCGCAACGTTTCCCGTTACGCTTGATGGAATGAAAACGTAATCGTCCGCCTCCATGGAAAACAGGTTGGGATCGATGCGGTGGTTCATTTCCCGGAACCATTGCGAATGGTACAAACCGCATTGCAATTTTGCCTCAGAACATAGCCGCGGTATGGGCTTTTTATAGAAAAG
>CBDTVC010000188.1:0-6025 GCA_965363925.1 uncultured bacterium
TCATAAACGTGCCCAGTTCGATTCGATCTGGACAGTTGGAGAAAGAGACCGAATCCAGCGTGTCGACGCCTTCCACTTCAATGGTATCAGTTCCCAGACCGGCGATCTTCGCGCCCATTGCAATCAACATCTGGCCGAAGACGATGACATCCGGTTCACGGGCTGCGTTCTCGATTCGACTGCCACCGGTCGCTTTGACGGCGCCCAGCAGGAGGTTCACTGTTGCCCCAACGCTGGATGGATCAAGACGGTAAATACCACCGCTCATGCGTCCACCACGTGCTTTGGCTACGACGTAACCTTCTTCGAGGTCGACATCTGCACCGAAAGCTTTTAATCCCTGGATATGTAGGTCAACCGGACGAGGACCCCAGGCACAACCGCCGGGAAGCGAAACGCGCCCCTGTCCAGACCTGCCGAGAAGTGCACCGAGCATATAGAACGACGCCCGCATTCGCTTCACGAGTTCGTACGGTGCCTCGGGATTGTCGACGACGGTGGCATCTACGACTAGCTTGCCTGCCTCCTTATCGAAATCAACCTTTGCACCCGTAATTGCGATCACGCGCGAAAATGTGCGGACGTCCTTGAGGTCGGGCACTTGCAAAATGGTACTTGCACCCTCAGCAAGGAGTGCACCGGCCATTAGAGGCAGGGCTGTATTTTTTGAGCCACTCACGGTGAGCGGACCGACGAGGGGGGTTGTACTTCCAACTACAAGCTTATCCATTACACTGGAATTAGATGGTTGTTACCGTATATCGCCACTGCAGCCATACAGCAAATCGAATTCAGATCGGGCCGTACTGCTTGCCAGAATCCGATTCTTGTCAACGAGTCTTTCAGAAACCAGAGAAACCCTGGCGGTCAGCGATCGGTGGGGAAAACGCTTCGACAACTCGAAGATAAGTACTCCGCGGCTTCTGTCTTCTTAAGAGCTTGGTTATTCCTGTGGGGCTAGTCAGACCTCAGTGCCAGTCACGTCAGCTATGCGCATAGCGCGATCGAAACAGGAACTGCCCCGCCAGATTTGCCAAATTGAAGACGCGACAGTACGTTTCGGGCATTCGAAATGATCCTCCGACCCGTTCTGCATGAGTAACGAAAGACGAAATGTATACCTCGACTACGCTGCGAGTGCGCCAGTTGATACGCGAGTAATAGAGTCGATGCGTCCATTCTGGACTGAGTCGTTTGGGAATCCGTCGTCTATTCACACGCCCGGGCGTCGCGCGAGGGTTGCGGTCGAGGATGCGCGTGAACGAATTGCCGGCCATCTTTCGGTCGACCCATCCGACATTATTTTTACTTCCGGCGGTACCGAGGCCGCCAATCTCGCCTTGACTTCTGCTTTTCTTGCCGGCCAACCAATTATGGCCAGCCGGGCTGAGCACGAGGCTGTGATCAAGCCGCTGGAAGCGTACGAAACATTTGGCGGCGCTGTTACCTGGTTAGAATCGGATGCCAACGCTGGCGTCGTGATGCCATCTGTCACGACGGCGATGGACTTCCAAGGTCTCGTTGCGTCAATGTTGGTTAACAATGAAACCGGCGTCTACAATGACCCGGCGGCAGTGCGGAGAATCTTTCCCAATCACCGGACCCTCTTCTACGCAGATTGTGTCCAAGCTTTTGGTTTTTATGATTTGAATATCGGCGAAATCGACGCCGACCTCGTTAGTCTTTCCGCACACAAGATCGGTGGCCCTAAAGGCGTTGGCTTGTTGTGCGTAGCTGGTGGTCGAAGCGAAACGATTCCGACGCTTCGGGGAGGTCAGCAGGAGCAGGGGCGGAGAGCAGGAACAGAGAACGTGCCCGGAATTGTTGGTTTCGCGCGGGCGGTAGAGCTTGCCCACTATGGCAGAGCCGATCGGGCTCGACATGTCCGCCAACTGCGAGATCAGTTGTTGCAGCACTTGCAAGAGGAGATTGGCGAACACTTCATTGTCAACACGCCAATTGAGGAAGAACGATCTGCACCGCATATTCTAAACATTGCGTTTCCAAAGAATAGCGAAGGTCGCCTTGACGGAGAAATGCTCCTGTTGAATCTTGATATAGAAGGTGTCTTTGTTTCTTCTGGCTCCGCTTGCACCAGTGGTAGCGTGAAGCCAAGTCACGTGCTTCTCGCAGCGGGCGTTGATGAAGACACTGCGTCGGCGGCAGTCCGTTTTTCGCTCAGTCACAGAACAACGGAGTCTGACATCGAGTATGCTGTCGACCGCCTCAGCGCGGTATATCGCAGAATGCGTAAGGCCACTAATCACGAAGCTTAATTTCTCCGATTGATTACTGTGAATAGTGGAACGAAGGCGTTGGTTGTATTTGCGAAGGTGCCGGTTCCGGGCCACGTTAAGACCCGACTCACTCCATACCTCTCCGGAAGAGAAGCTGCTGATCTGTATCGCGCTTTCTTGCTGGATTCCCTTGACCAGTACGCAAAACTGGACTGCGACGTCCGACTCTATCTTGCCGATACCGTAACCGACAGTCGTGAGGGGCAATCGTTTCAACTTGAGTTGGAAACTGAGGCGCAGGCAAGCATATCGGTGCACAAACAACGTGGCGAGGGCCTGGGTGAACGATTGCATAGTGCCAGTGTCGAGACGTTCAGCGCCGGCTTCGAGAAGGTCGTACTGATCGGAACGGACCACCCGACTCTACCACCAGATTATATCTCGAGAGCTTTTGAGTCCTTGACGCTCCCCGAAAGCGCGTGCATCGGACCGGCAGACGATGGCGGGTATTATCTGATTGGCACGCGATCACCTGAGCGTCGCCTGTTTGACGGACTCACGTTTAGTCACGCATCCGTTTTCGAGCAGGCGCTGCGACGCCTTCGTTCACTTAATCGGATTGTATCGATACTGCCAACCTGGTACGATGTAGATAGTTATGACGAATTGACTAGATTAGTCAGAGACCTGCAAACGACGCCAAATGAAGTGACGCGAACTAAGGCGGTCGTGTCGAGCTTGGTTCTTCAGCGTGCTGATCTTCAGACTATCATCCGCGAATAGCAAGTCTATCTTTTGGTTTTTCCGTCATATTCTAATCGTCAGCTTTGATTTGCCGATATTACAATCGGTTCCATGCGATTCGGACCGTTTTGCTGGTCGATAAATTGCAGGAAGAGGAGCGGCCGCAGTCATAATCCACCAGCTTAGAGTAGCGCCATAATGGAGAGTAACCCCGACACTTTTCGAACCGACCATTCCGACTTTCACCGCGTTGAGACGCTTGAGCAATTTATTATTGAGCGCCAGGGGACTTTCCCGCATTCGACCGGTGCCTTTTCCCGACTACTACGTGACATTTCCGTTGCTGGAAAGATCGTAAATCGCGACATGCGCCGGGCGGGCTTGGTAGACATCACTGGTGTAACGGGAGAGATCAACGTTCAGGGTGAAGTCCAGCAGAAGATGGACATGTTGGCACATAATGAATTTGTGCGCGCACTAAAAAGAGGCGGGGAGTGCTGCCTGATTGGTAGTGAGGAACACGCCGAAGCCATTCCGATCAACGCCAACTCGACCGACAACGATGGGCAATATATTGTCTTGCTCGACCCACTGGATGGTTCATCGAATATCGAGGTCAACGTTTCGGTTGGCACGATATTCAGCATATATCGACTGCAGGACGGCGTAACCAAACCGTCCCTCGAGGATGCGTATCAACCCGGAGTGAATCAGGTTGCCGCAGGTTACATCGTTTACGGCTCGTCAACCATGTTGGTTTACACAACCGGTCATGGCGTTAACGGTTTTACGCTGGAGCCGTCGATCGGTGAATTTTTGCTTTCGCACCCGAATATCCGTACCCCCAAACTGGCAAGTTCTTATTCGATCAACGAAGGCAACTATAACTCCTTTCAACGTGGTCTAAAAGAATACATCAAGTGGGTTCAGGTAAGCGACCCCACCACCAAGCGGCCATACAGCACTCGCTACATCGGGTCGTTTGTCTCTGACTTTCATCGGAATCTATTGAAAGGCGGGATCTACATTTATCCGGCGACGACCAAGAGTCCTAATGGCAAGCTGCGTCTGATGTACGAGGCTAATCCGCTGGCGTTCATTGTAGAGCAGGCTGGAGGCCGGGCTACTGATGGCCAGATGCGCATCATGGAGAAGCAGCCCGAGAAACTTCACCAGCGAACACCTCTCTACATCGGTAGCGAGGATATGGTCTTGTTTGCTGAAGAATTTCTGTCCGGTACCCGAGTCCACACGGACTAGTACAACTGCTACTTCCCTTCGAGGGCCTTGGGAAGGCTGAGACCTTTGCGGATTGCGAACAGCCTTAGCCCGATTGTCACTACGATGCACGCTGCGACGGCAACCGTCGGAGGCATAGTGAGTGAGGTCGCTAACAAGAAGACCGCCGCCCCGGCAAGTGTTGCGCTTGCGTAAAAGTCTCGCTGCAGGACCATTGGCACCTGGAGCACCAGCACATCCCGGACGAGCCCACCGCCGGTTGCGGTCAATGCGGCCATCATTATAATGCCGATAGGGCCAAGTCCAAACGCTGCTGCTTTTGACGCCCCAGCAGCGGCGAAGACTCCTAGGCCGATAGCATCCGCTATTCGCATCAAATGCCAGTCGGGGTTGATGCGCGATGCACCCGCGAACACGATGAAACCCGCAAGGAGGCATGATACGAGATACAGTTCGTCGCGAAATACTGCAGGCGGATGATCGCCCAAAACAATGTCTCGGATTATCCCGCCGCCAGCGCCGGTCAAAACGGCTAGTACGAGGATCCCGAGGAGATCGAGGTTGTGGCGCACCGCCTGCAAACCGCCGCTGAGGGCAAAGAAAAAGGTCCCAATGATGTCAACAATGTACATGTGCAGGTCGCGAAAAGGTCGTTTATTGCGGTGAACTCCGAGAGCATCGGGGTCCAAAATACGTTGTCCTTAATCGGATCGCGAGAAGGATGCCGTGCCACGTTCGTAGGGGTTTAACATTTGGACGGCGCTGTTGGGTTTGGGGGCGTGGTCTCAGCACAAATCCGTTCTCGGTCGCGCGGGTCGAGATTCAACTACGGTCAGCAATACAAATTGGTTATCTTGCTCGGTACAGCGAGACGCCATGTTTGCCTTGGCGTCGCCCTTATTAATTCGACCAGATTGTATGACTTTGGAAACCGGCGAAGAGAAAGACACCACGACAGATTCGACGCAGTTCGCTAGCGCGGCGGCTTGGGGTCCAGCCTCGCTGTCTAACCTCGGGCCCGGTTTTGATGTGCTCGGTGTTTCTGTTCAGGGAATCGGCGATCGGGTTCACCTTGAAACCGTTGATAACAATCAATTCGCAGTACGGATACTTGGTCCAGAGTGGATTAATGACCTACCGGAGAACGAAGAACTAAACACGGCCGCAGTTGCCGCACGGCGGGTGTTTCGTGCAGCCGACCTGGATGTTGGTGCCAAGCTCACCATCTATAAAGGTGTGCCCCTCGGGAGCGGAATTGGCGGATCAGCAGCGTCCGCAGTAGCAGGCGCCGTCGCGGCTAATGATATCGTTCGTCAGTTAACCGGGGAGCCCCTTCCGCAAAATCTCGTCGCCCTTTGCGCCCTGGCGGGTGAGCGTGTAGCCAGTGGTGCGATTCATGGAGACAATGTCATGCCTGCACTCGTAGGCGGACTGGTCCTGGTTGACCCAACTGATCCTCAGAATTACGTAGTGCTCGATGGCTTACGAGATTGCTCCATCGTCCTGGTACTGCCGAAGATCCGAATCCTTACGAAGACGGCGCGAGCGATTCTTCCGGATAGCGTACGACTGAGTTCTGTTTCCGCCCAGGCCTACCGGCTCGCCAGTATGCTGGATGCGTTGGCTGCAGAAGACTGGCAACGCGCGGGGCGAGCAATGATGAGCGACGAATTGGTCGAACCGTATAGAGCGGCGCAAGTCAATTCATTCGCGGCCGTGCGAGAGTCTGCCCTGGAGGCCGGTGCTTTTGCTTGCGGGCTTTCGGGATCCGGTCCGGCGATGTTCGCCCTGATTCCTCCGGGAAG
>CBDTVC010000189.1:0-6024 GCA_965363925.1 uncultured bacterium
GGCAGCGATCTCTTCCGCGGTAAAGTGTTGCGACTGGGGCGTGTAGAACGCTGGTGGTTGCGTTGGCAGGTGGCAGGTGGCGGGTCTGGAGAAACTTCTTTTAGGTTCGTTGCGTGGTTCTGATTCGCGAGATCACAATTCTCTTTCTTTCTTCTTTCTCGCGTCGATACCCGCGCCCATGGCAACGCCAATCGCAACCCCCAGGGCAATACCAAGGCCTGGGGCGTCGAATGCCGCCCCGAATGCCACCCCCAAAGCAATGCCCATGGCTGCGCCGACCGCTGCGTAGTGTCCGGCCCGATTAGTTGTTTTGTCTGGATTTCTCATTGGTTCCTTTCATCTACTACGTGAAGACGCCTCTCGCAGTCGCAAGTTGAGGCATCAGGTCCCATCAACGCGTCATTCATTGCCGCTAATGCGCGGCCAAAACTGGTTTCCTGCCCATCGGCATCCGGAGGAGTAAGTACCTGTGTCTGTGACCAGGTTCCATCCCCGGCGACGTCGTTAACGACGACTGTCCCGGGCAACAACAAATTGCGCCCCTCCCCGACAATGATCTCATCTCCCGAAACTGCAACCGCGGCCCCGAACTGCAATGCATACTGAGCGGAGGCAGGTGCAACAACGGTGCAAATCAGCGCCAGGCCTACAAGTCGAAGAAATGTTTTCATCTGGCTGGCCGGTTGGTGTACTGACGAAGATAGTAAGTCGCTCCCCCACAGCGCCACTAAAGTCCACCGATACACACAGAACGCCAATAAACTCCACTGAAAGCAAGTGAACTCCACCGAAACCCACAGACCTCCACCGAAGACCCCTTTTCACCACCGAGCTCCACGGATACCCACCGGACACCACGGGACGCAACAGGACACGATAGGACAACACCGACACCAGAACCGATTACTCCCCGCCAAGAGTCATCGCTCGCCTTGACGAGACGGATCGACAACCACTCGTCGCAAAGTCAATCGCTGCAGCCCACGAGCCCGCATCGTCTGCACGCCTGTTCTCGCCGGCAAGTCTTCGGCCGTAAAGATCTCTTCCTCCAGCACGTCGTCGGGAAAACGAAGCGTCGAAATGAGAAGCGTATCATCAAACTTGAACGGCGAAACCAAAACGTCGCCCAGCAATTGCGCCTCCTGGCCGCTCGTCACAGTGGCTGAAAGCAAAATTACCAGGAGCAGCAAAGGCCCGTGCAACGCGGCCCAACCAACGTTAGATTTCATTTAGGTTTGTGCTCCTGGTCTATCGGAATAATCGTTCCTGACACTATTTAAATCGAATAATGCTAAGTTAGTACAGAACTGCTACAACCTACATTAAGAAGACCGATGCGCAACAACACGAACGCCAAATTTGATTATCGAAAAACGGCAACCAGTTCTCTCAATCGAGTACTACTCATCCTGATTATGTCGACTACCGTTTTCCCATATGTTTCTGCGGCACAGGACAATCGTGACGCCAAATTTGTTCGCGAGAATTATGTCAAGATGGAACGACAAATTCCCATGCGGGATGGTGCCAAGCTTTTCACCTCGATCTACGTGCCGAAAGGTGCTATGGCAGACGGGCCAGGCCATCGGTCTGGAACGCTTTATCCGATCCTTCTGCAACGAACGCCGTACAGCGTTCGACCTTACGGCGAAGATGAGTTCAAAACGTCCATCGGGCCATCGATGGAGCTGGCCCGTGACGGATATATCATCGTGTACCAGGACGTCCGCGGCAAATGGATGTCGGAGGGCGTATTCGAAGCTGTACGCCCCCACAATCCAAACAAAAAGCCGGGGCAGATCGACGAGAGTACCGACACAAACGACACCGTGCAGTGGCTACTCGAAAACCTGCCAAACAACAACGGTCGAGTCGGAGTCTGGGGTATCTCAGCTCCCGGGTTCTACGCAACCCACGCTTTGATCGATTCGCACCCGGCCGTCAAAGCCGTTTCTCCCCAAGCACCGGTAACCGATTGGTGGCTTGCAGACGATCGGCATCACAACGGCGCTCTTCAACTACAAGCGACGTTCAGTTTTGTGTCGTCATACGGCGCGCCCCGACCAGAGCCAACGACCAATCCAACGGGTGGTTTTCGTGACTACAACACGCCTGACGGATACGAGTGGTACATGAACATGGGTCCCCTCTCCGAGGTTAGCGGTAAGTACATCGACAAAGGCAACAAGGTTTGGAACGACATCATGGCGCACGAGACGTACGATGAGTTCTGGCAGGCGCGAACACCATTGCCGTACCTGAAAAATCTACAGCCGGCGGCCCTTGTTGTTGGCGGTTTCTTTGACGCTCAGGACTTGTACGGACCATTAAAGACGTATGCCACCATCGATGAGCACAATCCCAACACTCCAAGCTTTCTAGTGATGGGCCCATGGTGGCACGGTGGTTGGGCACGAGCTAATGGTGACCGTTACGGTGATCTCTATTTTGACCAGAGTACCGCTGAGTTTTACCGAACAAACATCGAACGGCCGTTCTTTAATCATTACCTGAAAGACGAGGGGCCGCTTAGACTGCCAAAGGCTTCGATCTTCATTACAGGGTCTAACCGATGGCACTTCTTTGACTCCTGGCCGCCGGCAGAAACACGCGAGGCCGAGTTTTACCTGGCTCCGCAAGGACGCATTGACTTTGTCGGCACGCCTGCAGCCGGTGCCGGGCTAGAGAAGTACGTTGAGTATGTGAGTGATCCGCACAATCCGGTGCCAAACACGCCGAAGATCGTAGTCACGAGAGATGATCGATATGTGGTTCAAGATCAGCGCTACGCAGCTACGAGGCCGGATGTCGCGGTCTTCGAAACAAAGCCGCTTGAGCAAGACGTTACAATCGCGGGAAACGTCAGCGCAAATCTGTTTGTTTCAGTCACGGGGACCGATGCCGATTTTGTCGTCAAGCTGATCGACGTGTACCCCGGAGCAGCTGAATGTGCGTTACCCGATGCTGAGTGTTCGACAAAGATGGGCGGGTTTCAACAGATGGTGCGCGGTGAAGTCATGCGTGCAAAATTCCGAAATAGCTTTGAACATCCGGAGCCGATGCAGCCCGGCGAAGTGACTGAGGTGTCTTTCGATATGCAGGACGCCGGCCACACGTTCAAGAAAGGCCACAAAATAATGGTCCAGATACACAGCACGTGGTTTCCGATGGTCGATAGGAACCCGCAAGTGTTTATGAACATGCGGGAGACCACGGAGGCTGACCTCACCGTTCAGTCACATCGAATCTATGTGTCGCGCGAGTATCCTTCGCACCTTAAAGTCCGGGTACTGGAATAGCAGTGCCCCGTAACACTTCGAACAACGCTCCGTGTAACTTGCAGCCTCGATCCTATAACCAAGACACGGTAGCATGCCCAATCACCAAGCAGAACTGCAGCCGCTCTCGTTAGACGAGCAATACGTAGCCTTTGCTAACAACCGGTTTGTTTCGATGCCGCTGGCTGGTGCAATTGCGTGGATCGCGATCGGCCTGGCGGGAGCGTTGTTGCCGGTGTTCTATGCCGTGTGGGCGATATTTATCGGCACGGGAATGATTTTCTACCTCGGGATCGGCATTGCCCGCGTGATGGGCGAAGACCTGTTGGGAAAGAATAGAAAGGGAAATTTCTTCGACAGAGTCTTCCTTTTCGCGGTCGGTTCGTCGCTGCTGGCCTATGCGATTGCGATCCCATTTTTTCTTATTGACGTAACCTCACTTCCGCTGTCGGTGGGCATTCTGACGGGACTGATGTGGTTTCCTTTTTCGGCTCTGATCCGCCATTGGGTTGGAGTGTTCCACGCTACTGCCCGAACCATCGGGATTGTCGCCGTTTGGTATCTCTTTCCCGATGCGCGATTTGTCATGATCCCGATCGTAATTGTAGTAGTCTACGCAATCACGATCATCGTTCTAGACAAGCGATTTAAAGGTCTATCAAAGGGCACTGAGTTGAGCGTCTAGGAAATGATTGCGTTGACCTGGTCAACGCAATGCTTGACAAACCCATTGCTTGACAAACCCACTGCTTGACAAACCCACTGCTTGACAAACGCCTCGCGTGAGAAACACCCTGCGCGTCAATCCGCTGCCAGGTAGGTATATTCCGACACCTCTACTTCTGCGGTCAACTCGAATAACAGAACGAATCATGACTCCTCGCGCATTCATCGTAGCGATAACACTTTCGCTATTTTTCACGACACCGACGCGGGCACAGATGTCCGCCGAGGAGGACCTCGCGACGATTCGAAATTTCGTCCAGATCTCCGATCAGCTCGGCACCGCCGGTCAGGTTGCATACGATCAGGTTGCCTCGATCAAGGCAGCCGGTTACGATATCGTCATCAACCTCGCGCCGGCTAGCGCGAAGAGAAACGAGCGTGAGGGATTTCTGGTGGCCCAAGAAGGCATGACGTATATGCAGATCCCGGTTTCCTGGGCGGAGCCGAGCCTGGAAGACCTCGAACAATTCTTCGCCGTGATGAAGGCGAACCAGGACCGAAAAGTATTTGTGCACTGCTTCGCCAACATGCGCGCGTCGGCATTCACGTACCTGTACCGGACACTTGTCGCAGGTGAGTCGGAGGACGTTGCGCTTGCCGACATGAACAAGGTCTGGGACCCGAATGACGAGGAGCAGTGGAAGGCCTTTATAGCTCGAGCAAAAGAAAACGCCGCCGGCAGCTAGGCAGGGGGGCAACCATCACTCGCCAGCTCCTCCTCAACTTGACGTATCTGGCGCTTTGTTGACGGCACTGCTGTATAGCTCGGCCAGACTCCACGAACTACTCTTGCTGCGTCTAAATCAACGAACGGCCAAGTCAGTCACGGACGAGACAATCACCTGTCTGCGCTTTGTAGTTACGTTTGCCATAGCCTTGGCGCCGCGTCGGTCACCCGACGAGTAGGCTTGATAATCCGCTAGCGAATCAAACCCGATAATCCTCAAGTAGTCCCAGCCATCCGAAACGAGAAATCGGCCAGTCGCTGAAGAGATTCCTTTGGGCATATCCCACCTCCTAACACGGCTTAAAACCGCCGCTTCAAACGCGGTCGTTCTTCCGGGAAGAACCCGATACCAAACGAACGCTGTCAATCTCGTTGCCGACGCATCGCCGGATCCCAACTCCGGCAGCATTTCAACAAACTGATCGGTGTGTCCCGAGCTCAGCGTAGCGATCGCACCATACAATGCGCCAATGCTGGTGCTCTCTTCCTCAGCAAGCTCACGCAACCTGGAATTGGAACGATCCATTCCCGCCATACCATCAAACCCGCTGACAACCATCAGGTCGAGTGCGACGGAACTTTCTACCTCGCGGAACGCCCGGAACGAACGCATTGATTCATTAGCCACGTAGAGCGGAAGGGCCTGCTCACGATAGATCCGAATGGCCTCACTCGACTTGCCCGGAAGAAACGAGAACGTCACGATTTGTCGGACTTCAGATTCTGATACCGGCTGCGCAACTGTTGAGTCTATGCCAACGAACGAAAGCAGGACGGCAATTGCCACGTGGCCTAAATATCGCATGAGTGTGCCTGGAACCTGAAGAGTGAATCGCCTTAGTTTTCAGCAAATGGTGTCATGGTCTGGATATTCGGCAGGTATCCCCGAGATCAACACAAGAAGTGTGGGACGAGAACGTTGACCGATTATCCGTGTGTGACCCTAACGACAGGTTAACGAACAACCATTACACCACGCATTGTCCCGTGACCTGGGAACGTACACACAAACGGGTACTGACCGGGCTTTGTGGGAGCCTCGAAATAGATGGTCTCAGTCTGTTCTGGACCGAGCAACGATGTGTGAAACAAGACTCTCTCCCCCGCATCACCCGTGTTGGGGACAAAACCCATCGATTGTCCGCGGATTCCGAGGTTCATCCCGGCGTCAATTACGAGATCTGCTGAACCAGGCGTCGTGACAACCACATTGTGCAGCATGTCATCAACGTTATCAAATGTCAAACCAACTTTGCTTCCAGCTCCAACCTCAAACGTGGTGACGTCAAACTG
>CBDTVC010000190.1:0-6011 GCA_965363925.1 uncultured bacterium
ACACTATTTTGTCAAAGCGTAGTTTGTCAAGGCGAGATTGGCTCACTTGACGAGCCGCACACCAAACCCGGCCAATCAACTTTCGTTTAATGCACTCGTAGCGCAAGCGAAGCCGAAGGGTCCTGATCATGCAAAATCGAAGTTGCATCCACCTAAACATCGTCTCTTGTGGGGAACGGTCTTAACTCTTCTTTAAAGGTACCATGTTTAAGCGAAGGGCTCCAAGACGTATTCGGTCACCGTTTCGGTATTGGTTAGACGACACGGTCAACAAGACCGTTCGCTACGCCAACGACTATCCGTGGCTGTACGCAGCAGCAGTTTGGATACCAACGTTTCTGTTCGTCGTTCTATTCAAGCTCCTGAAGTTTGAATTACTAGCGGACTTAACAACGACCGCCGTTGACGACCGAACGTTGTTTGTTGCCTTTAGGGATCATGGGATTATTCCGGTCCTCATTGCTGGCGCAGCATTCGCGTCTGGCCTGGTTGTTCAAGGTCGGATCGCTTCACGTGGGTACTTTCTACTGCCTGTGACAGTACTATCCTTCGTGGGGATCGCATTGGCGGTCAAGTATGCATTGCAGGCCCATCCGTTTTGGATCTCCTCGGAGTTTCTACTTGTAACCCAGTCAGACCTGCTTGCCGTGGGCGTGGTCGTCGCCGTTACAGCAGGATGTATAGCACTCCTGCGTGGACTCATTTTGCGACTGTTTCTCGTCGTCGTTCAAGTCTGCGCGCTGGCTCTGACCTGGCTTGCCGGGTTCGATTTTGGATATTTCTTTCAAACCGGTTCGATTGCGGATTCGTTTATGCTGCGCTATTCACTGACGCACATTGGTGATCTTCGGCACGCGGTCGGGAATCAATTCGATGGTACGACATGGGTATTATTCCTTGTCCCGTTGTTGCTCTTGTTCCTTCCAATGGCTCTCGCCAATCGCCGTCGCAAACGAGTGCATGTGCACAGCTACTCGTGGCGGATGAAGCGTGGGTTCATGCTCACCGGTCTCCTCGCTACGGGATTCTTCGCGACTGCTTCTTACCCGGTGCCGGTTTCGTTTGCAACGCTGCGGACCTCAGCTCCCGTTGAGTTGATTTCGGAACTGATGCGAAGAGAAGAGGGTGTTGAGCCTGTTGCGTTAGGTCGCGATGCGCTGGCTTGGCCTACCCGGCCGTTCGGTGTTCAAACGACCGATTCTTCAAGCTTGCCGAACATCGTTTTCATCATTGCTGAATCAGCTCGCTCACGGTATTCCGGTGATGTTTCCTTTGAGATGGTGATGCCGTTTATTGACAGCCTTCGTGCACACTCGATGGATGTCGAGGATTTGTCGGTCGTGGTTCCGCACACAAACAAAGCGCTGGTACCCATGCTTTGTGGTGTCTTTCCGGAATTGAAGCAAACGGCGTCGCGTTCAGTTACGGACTCTTGCTTGCCTCAGGTTCTCAGCAAGTTTGGGTACAAGTCCTCGTTCTTTACAACCGCGACCCTTGAATTTGAGCGGAAGGGTGAAATGCTTGAATCCATGGGATTTACGGACGTGATGGGCGATGGTGATTTTGATGCGGATGGGATGACACGTGTCAACTACTTCGGTTTCGAAGACAACGCGATTTTGGAGCCGAGTTCCGATTGGATAAAGCGGCAGGTCAAATCACAGACGCCGTTTCTTGCAACGTTCCTGACTGTGACGGCACATCATGATTACAGACTTCCGGCATCGTGGAAGAGTCGCCAATATTCTGAAGGTCGGATGTACAATCGGTATCTGAATGCCCTTGCTTACCAGGATCAGTTTATCCGGGATGTGTTCGTTCGCCTAGGACGACTGGGGGTTCTTGATGATACCATTGTCGTAATCGTATCGGACCACGGTGAAGCGTTTGGCGAACACGGTTTGAGTTTCCACAGCGCGGTACCGTATCAAGAAGTCGTGTCGGTCCCGGGGATGATTTTTGCTCCGTCGTATGTTCCATCGGGAAATGTGTCGGGCGCTCGGCAGCAGATTGATTTGTTGCCGACACTTCTGGACTTGCTTAAGGTCGAGTATGACTCTGAGGTACTTCCGGGCCGGTCTTTCTTCCTGCCCGCTGATTCGTCACGACAAATGTACATGTCTGGCTGGATCGAGAATCAGTCCATGGTTTTCCGAGAAGGCAGCCGAAAGTATGTCTACCATTTTCGAAGAAGGCCCATCGAATTGTTTGATCTGGCAACGGACCCCGACGAGGCTCTCGATCTGGGAGGGCAGTTGACCGATGAGGAAATTGCGCAAGTCGAAAGACGTTTGCTCACGTGGCGTCAACATGTAAACCAACAGTATCGAGACGCTTCAACGCCCGGAGACGACTAGGCTGCACGGGCTGCACGATCAGTTCTGCATCGCGGACGTGGATCGGTATCCGAAAGATCGAGCGAGAGAGCAAACTAGATTGTCGTCAGTCACTCTCTATGTTGCCGAATCGTCGCTTGTTGGCTAACTTAGGCCGTCCTGCCAACATCAGCCCCACCTTGTCCCACTTCATGGGTGTATCTCTTCTTTTCTTCTTTTTGTCGACCGTCGCAATTTTGAGTGCTGTTGCGATGTTGTTGGCACGAAACCCGGTGAACAGTGCGCTCTGGTTGGTGCTGCACCTCTTCTGTATCGCTGGTCTTTACCTGACGCTCAACGCGACGTTTATCGCTGTTGTGCAGGTACTGGTATATGCTGGTGCCATCATGGTTCTGTTTCTGTTCGTAATCATGTTGCTCAATCTTTCTGCCGGCCACGGTCGCAGGGAATTCAGCTGGCGGATGGCTTTTGCTTATCTGTTGGGTGTCATAGTGTTGGCGCAAGTAAGTTATGTGATTGCGTCAGGTGCGAATTTTCTGCCTGAATCGGTGACGATGGCTGCAGCAGCCGAGTCAGGGTCGCCTGTCACGCTGGCAAAAGAATTGTTTACCCGATACGCTCTCCTTGTGGAAGTCATCGGGATGTTGTTGTTGGCTGCTACGATTGGAGCGGTCGTACTTGCCCGAAAGAAGGAAATTGTATAGCGCTTTTTGCTTGTTGTGACCCCGGGAGTGGGCGCTCGTTTATTAAATAGATTTATTGAATGGTTATTGTCACCAGTTGGTACCTCGGCCTAGGGGCTGTGCTATTTGTTTTGGGCGTCCTAGGTGTTCTATTCAGGCGCAATGTCATCGTTATTCTGATGTCTATTGAGTTGATGTTGAATGCGGTGAACCTGACGCTTGTCGCTTTTGGGCAATCGATGGGTGACCCTGCCGGACAGATCCTCGTGTTTTTCGTTATGTCCGTCGCAGCAGCAGAAGCTGCCGTTGGCTTGGCGATCGTAATCGCAATGTTTAGAAACAAGCTATCCGTGGATGTAAACGATTTCCATCTGTTCAGATACTAGCCTCAAAGCCGGATATCCTGGGCCGCGGGCGCGACTGTCCACGTTAATCTCCACGCCTGTCCGGTTTCTCATTCTTTCTCTTACACTATTAACTGTCAGCAAAGGCGTTCATGGAGACGGATCTCGCCGTTAGACTGATTCTTCTACTTCCGCTTGCCGGTGCACTGATCAATGGTCTCGTTGGCCTATTGATGCCATCGTACCGGGAGAGAGAATCATTGGTAAGCCTTATCGGCGTTGGAATGGTTGCGATTCCGTTCCTTCTGGCCGTAATGCTTTTTGTCGGCTTTCACCACGAAGCGCATGTCGTCTCGTTTTATACGTGGATGAGTGCGGGTGACCTGAATGTCGCCTTCGATTACCGAGTGGATCAGCTGTCCCTAATAATGACATTGATCGTCACCGGTGTCGGTTCGTTGATCCATGTCTACTCGATCGGATACATGAAAGGGGATCCGGGATACTGGCGATTCTTTGCCTATCTCAACCTCTTTATCTTCATGATGCTCAACCTGGTCCTGGCCAACAATCTTGTTGTCCTCTTTCTGGGTTGGGAGGGCGTCGGTTTGTGCTCATACTTGCTGATTGGATTCTGGTATTCAGAACGAAAGAACAGCCAGGCAGCGAACAAGGCCTTTATCGTAAATCGAATCGGTGACTTCGCTTTCTTGATCGCGATGTTCATTCTTTACAAAGAGCTTGGTACCCTTGACTTTGATGGCATCATCGAAGGCGTGCCGTCTCTACCGGCGTCGATTGCTTCCTGGTCGGTATTGCTGCTGTTTCTGGGCGCAACTGGAAAAAGTGCACAGATTCCGCTTTTTGTTTGGCTGCCCGATGCCATGGCCGGTCCGACTCCCGTTTCGGCCCTGATCCACGCTGCAACAATGGTTACAAGTGGATTGTACCTGCTCGCTCGTCTATCTGTGCTTGTGCTTTCGGCACCAACAGTAATGTTCTTCGTGGCAATCATAGGCGCCCTTACCGCGATCATGGCAGCCACAATTGCAATTGCGCAAAATGACATCAAGAAAGTCCTTGCGTATTCGACAGTCTCCCAGCTAGGCTTCATGTTTATGGCCGCTGGTTGCGGTGCATTCTTCGTGGCAATATTCCATGTCATGACTCATGCTTTTTTCAAAGCATGTCTGTTCCTTGGTTCGGGCAGTGTCATCCATGCAATGCATCATGTTTCCCACGACGTCGAACACGCAGGCGGCGAGGCGCTTGATCCGCAGGATATGCGGACAATGGGCAACCTAGGGAAGTACATGCCTTCGACGTCTAAGACGTATCTGATTGCGACGCTGGCAATTGCTGGTATTTTTCCGCTATCCGGTTTCTTCTCGAAGGATGAGATTCTGTTCAAGGCCTTCGAACTTGGATACGACGGGCACGCGGTAGGGTACTTCGTTTGGATTGTGGGCCTGATTTCCGCAGTACTCACGGCGATCTACATGACACGTTCTTATATCCTGACGTTTAAGGGGACCGAAAGGTGGCCCCAGGCGGACAAGTTCCATCCGCACGAATCACCTGCAACCATGACGGTTCCGTTATGGATTCTTGCAGGTCTTGCTTCGGTCGCGGGTTTGCTGGGTTTGCCGGGAGTTATCAAACACGGCGAACTGAATTGGATCCACCATTTTCTCGGTAAAGCCTACGGCGGACCGGTTGCCGAATTCGCGATGGCAGAGCACGGTGAAGGCTTCGTCGTAATTGAATGGTTGCTTCTGCTCCTGGGATTCTTGATAGCGGTTGGCGGCGTCTGGTTTGCGTGGACTCGGTACAGCAAACACGGGCTTGCCTTTGACGAAATACTTCGCTCGCGCTTTGGCCGACTTTACACGCTTTGGCAAGACAAATATCGCGTAGACGAGCTTTATGACCGAACAATCGTACAGCCATTAATGGTGCTTGCGCATCGAGTCCTTGCTCCATTCGACAGTACGATCGTGGATGGCACTGTAAACGTGGTTGGAAAGGGGACCAGAGGAATGGGGTCCGTTCTCAAGTACTTGCAGACTGGATTTGTGCAGAATTATGCTGTTGCTATTCTCCTCGGTGTAGTATTGATCGTGGGTCTGATGGTATTCGGATAGTCGTCTATTCTTGAAGTTTTAAAATTTGTAGTTCAACCTGTCGAAAGCACTGTCGGTTATACGAGCTTATCAATAAATGTCAGTAAGTCACGTAACATCATTAGTCATCTTCTTGCCACTGGTTGGCGCACTGATTACGCTGTTGCTTCGCGGTGACAACGCCATCAAGTTGACGGCTCTCATCACGACGACGGCGACGTTCCTGCTCTCACTCGTGTTGTTCAGCGGCTTTGATGCGACACTGTCGACAGCAACTGGGCCACAATTGGTGGATGTGTTTGCTTGGCTTCCGGGTACAGACATCAAGTATTTCGTCGGGATTGACGGTCTCAATGTCTTGCTGGTGTTGCTAACCACACTTCTTGGCCCCATCGTCGTCTTATCGTCGTGGAACTATATCGGTCATTCGATCCGAGGATACTACGCGCTCATTTTAATACTGCAGACTGGTGTAACTGGCGTCTTTTGCAGCTTCGACGTGATCCTCTTCTACGTCTTTTTCGA
>CBDTVC010000191.1:0-5995 GCA_965363925.1 uncultured bacterium
TTGACATCACGCTTGTTTACAAAGGCACCACCTACTTGTATTCACAGGTGCTGGGCGGCACGTTGCTCGGGGTAGGATTCATCATTGGAGGCTATTGTCCCGGAACGTCGATTGTGGCAATGTCTACTGGGCGAATGGATGCCGTGATGTTTGGAGTCGGCGTTTTCTTCGGCATCTTCCTCTTTGGCGAAGCGTATCCGTTGTTTGCGGACTTTATGTACGCGGGTGACATGGGAGTGATTACGATTCCAGAATTGTTGTCATTACCGTACGGACTTGTCATGCTACTTGTGATTGCAATTGCGGTCGGCGGATTCTACGGTGCCGAAATTCTCGAAAGGCGTTGGGCGACTAAGCACGGAGATTCGGATGGCTCCGGCTCACAGCAAGATTCTCGAATCGTGCGCGAACCTATCGAGGCCACCATCACGACCCCTGCAGGTGGATAATACTCACCGGGAAATAGTTCTACATTTTTTGGCAGCAGCAAGTACACATTAACGCGCGCGCCTTTCCGAAAGCTTGACCAGGAACCCAATGTCAGATACAAACGAGCAATCCACATCGCGGACCACGGGGTCGCGACTACGGCAATTCCTATATGGCCGTACGGCAAATACGTCATTGGCTCTTGCCGCGATTGTTCTCGGCGTGATGTCGCTAGCAGGTAGGCCCGACTCCAATGAAACGGTGTCTATTGACCTGCAAGAACTTGCGCTAATTGTCGAAAATGAAGTTGATCACGTTACTGTTCAGGAATTGGCGGATCAGATTATCAAGGGTGAAACCAACTATCGGTTGCTGGACCTCCGGGACGCGGAAGCCTTTGCCACCTATCGCATTCCCGGTGCTGAGAACGTTGAGTTAACCGGTTTGCTCGATTATCCACTGCTTCGCAATGAACGAATTGTCCTCTATTCTGGTGGAGGCATACACTCGGCGCAAGCCTGGTTCTTGCTAAAGGCGAAGGGATACAAAGCCACGTATATGTTATTGGGCGGATTAAACTCGTGGCAGGACGAAGTGCTGTTTCCTGTCGTAGCTGAAGATGCACCAGTTGAGCGACTAAATCAGTTCGCTGAATTGGACGCCGTGGCTCGGCACTTTGGCGGTCAAGCGCGGCGGGGTCGGGCTGGTGCACCATCGGGTTCGCAGACAATGGACCAGCAACCAGGACTAACGATGCCGCCTATCATTGCGCCGACGGCTCCCGTGATACAGAGCAGGAAGCGCACGGCGAGGGAGGGTTGTTGATCAAGTTGGGCTTGCGCGCGCTGCGCAGCCGTCGGGAACTCCTTACAAACTTGTTCTGACCAGTTTGCGGCTAGTTTGCCTTCGGTTTTTCGGGAACGCCTATCAGGAAATCCCGAGTTGCAGAATACGAAAACGGGGGCACGAGCCACTGAATAGCGCATGCCCCCGTCAACATTTCGCAGGGTCGGGCGTGCCATTCCGGTTACCATGGTACACCTACCTACAGAATGCCCAAAACACCTAGACAAACAAGATGTGACTCCGTTCGCCTTCGGCTAGCTCGAACATATCACCAACTGTGATTATGTCTTCCAGGTCGTCCACGAAATCCTCTTTCTTTAGCTTGAACATATCCACCGCAAGCTGGCAGCCGTGAAGTTTGCCACCGCCAGCGACGATCAACTCAAGCATCTCAGAGACAGGAGGAATGTCGAGTTTGTCCATTTCCTTCTTCATCATAGTTGATGCAAGAGCCTCGAATCCCGGTAGCCCGGCAACCATTGTCGGCATGTGCCTCATTAGCGAGGGATTGCCAACCGTTGGGGTGTGCAAGTGGTCCATCTTGTCCTTCGTGATCGCATCCAGACCGAAAAACGTAAAGAATACGTGCGTTTCGATGCCGTCCATCACGGCTCCATTGGCCATAATCAGGGCAGCATAAACATCCTGAAGCGTTCCCTTCGAACAGATTACGAGAACCTTATTAATCTTGTTGTCCTTCTTCGACTTCGGTGTCGAGGTACTGATTTTTGTGGCTTCCATTTCTATCACCGTGACTTAGGTCGGTTGTGAAAATCATTGCCCGTCATAAAGGTCAGACGCAGCTTGCAGGTTTCGCGATACCAGCGATTCGGCTTGCCTTTTTCAGCGGCCCTCCTGGAAACAAGCCGTAGAACTCTTTCACAGAAACCATTCCTGACTTGCCGACCCGACGAATGGACAGCTTCGTTCCCGCCTTGGCTTCCTTGCGAAGGTAGTTCAGGATTTCGAAGTGCTTTTCTGTCAGCGGTATCTCTTCCTCGACAGCGATCTGCAGGGCAACGTCTTCGTTCCACTGGTCGGGATTAGTGAGGTAACCCTGCTCGTCAAGCGAGACATCGGTACCAGCTAGTTTGAGCTCCATGAGTTCACCTCTTGATTCTATTTGGCTTGCGACGGCAGTATGCGATTAAGCAATTTGCGCTTCTTTTTGTTCAGTTTGTCTACCCTGCTTGGAACCACCGGTTGGTGCGGGCGGGTCAACTCGCTTACCAACCATTGACATCTGCGATGAGATAGGAATCTTGCGACCAGGTAGCAACATGTTCCAATAAGCCCACTCGAATGCGAGTTTGCCAAAGTGATTGAGACGCGACTCCTTCAGTAGGCTCATCGGACCCAATACTGGTAGCGGGAATTTGCCTGGCAGCGGCTCCGTGTCATAGTTAAAATCGACTAGCGTTGCCTTTCCGAATCCTGTTTCGATAAAGCAGTTTGCATGCCCGTCGAACGATGCCTGGAGCTCTTCACCAGCGACGTAGCGCATTACATTTTCGACGACAGTCTCTGCCATAAAATGAGCAACTGAGCCGGCTTTGGACGTAGGGACGTTCGTGGCATCGCCAAGAACAAACACATTTTCGTAGTCTTTCGACCGAAGGGTGTGCTTTTCTGTTGGGATGTAGTTGAGATCGTCATCGTCGCCCATGTCGCTCTCGCCAACAAAATCAGCACCCATGTTTACCGGCACCTCTACGAGTAGGTCAAAGGATATTTCGCGATTGTCGTATGAGATGATCTTCTTTTCTTCCTCATCGATGCGTTCAAGGTAGAAGTCCGGGACGACGGTGATTCCTTTGTCAGCCATCATAGACCCAAAAAATTTCGATGCTTTGGGTTTCGTGAATGCCGAATCCATCAGAGTCACGTACAGAATTTCAACTTTGTCGCGAATTCCCTTCTCAACGAAGTAGGCGTCTGCGAGAAACGCGAACTCAAGCGGTGCAACAGGACATTTAAAGATCGACTCTGCAATATTGATTACGAGTGTGCCGCCAGGCCAGTCCTTCAATTTGTCGGCGAGGTGACAGGCGCCTTCGAACGTGTAGAAATCGAAGATGTCCTTATACCACAGCTCTCCATGCATACCCGGCGTTTCTTCAGGACGAGGAGTCGTACCCGTGCAGATGATCAAGAGGTCATACGACAATGACGTGTCGTCAGTAAACGAAACCTGGTTTGATTCGGGATCTACTTTGGCAATCTCTTTCCAAACGACCGAAATGTTCTTAGGAAAAAAGTCGGCCTTTTCACGAACGACCTGTTCCGGTGCGTAGATACCGAATGGAATAAATAGAAAACCGGGCTGGTAATAGTGTTTCGGATCCTTGTCAACGATAGTCAGGTTCCATTCGCTCAGATCCAGCGACTTGTGAAGCTTGTTGAGGATAATCGTGCCAGCAGTGCCGGCGCCGAGTATGACTAATTCTTTCATGGCGATCTCCACGTGGTCGCATCGGTAGTGAGATCCGTAGGAGGGCAATTTGCTGGGGCTGGAGGTGCCCTCGTGTCCGAATCTGGGCCTAGAATACGAGAGGGAGCCAGGACTGAGCGTCAATAGAGCCCTACAACATTGGTGAGGCGTCGGCAGTATCGACTGTCGGGGAACGCCCTACACGCGTGTTAGGCTCAGGTTTGCCGCCATGTGTTTCGCGGGCAGAAGCAGCGTCGGAGATTCTCGTTCGGGTGAGCTAGAGGCAGCGGCGTGACTGTGTATTCGAATTTTCTGCGATAGGTGGTTGCGGGGATACAGAAATCTGTCGTATTTCGGCCTTGGGTGCCCTCGATAGCGAGCCGCTCGCTCCTTATCAGGTCTTGAACACCCAGATCCGAGCAAGGCCTCGTACTGTGCGAGAATCGTCAGTTCAGAACTTCGTTATGGTGTCCATACAATACATTGTGAGATGAAATCCTGGGACTGTCGACTTCACAACGCAAACTGGCGGGCTTTAGGCGTCATCCTGGCACTTGCCGGCACGTTGACTTCGGTCGACTCAGTTGCTCAGTCTTTTGAGCTATTGAGCGACGGGCAAGAATTCGGCGTGGGCGTTTTGTCCGCAGACGGAAGTGTCATCGTCGGAGGCGCTTCTGGCCAGCGGGTATACCGATGGGTAGCCGGACAGCCAACTCAATTTTTTGATACTCCCTTTTATCCCTTAGGCCTGTCTGCGGATGCTTCCGTGATGGTTGGGCGCATCCCGGTAATCATCGACGACCGTGGCAGATGGCAGGCATCTCGATGGTCGATAGACGCAAGTCCAGTTAGTCTTGGTGTTCTGCCCGACGACTTCCAGAGCGAGGCAATGGACGTGTCTGCGAATGGAACCGTAATCGTCGGAATTAGCAACAGAGATGGATCTTACGATACAAAGCTTTTTCGCTGGACCACAGAAACTGGGTTAGTAGACCTCGGTGTCCCGGCTGGGTGGAATCACTTCGCGTACAACATAAGAGTGTCCGATGACGGATCTGTAGTAGTGGGCGATCTCTATGATCGGAATTTCACGAAACAGGAGGGCTTCCGTTGGTCAGAGTCGGAGGGGTTCGTCGAGCTGGGCGTCCTACCCGGTCATACGCGCAGCCACGTCGTAGACATCTCAGCAGACGGCAAAACGATCGTCGGGGAAAGTTCGACAGCTGGTAGCAGCTCTGTTGTCCTTTGGACACAGCAAGCGGGGATGGTTCCGATTGACTCCCCTCCAGGGTTTTCTACTGTCTTTTCAGGCGCAATTTCCAAAGACGGATCAGTATTCGGCGGCAGCGCAATCTATGATGGCGTGAGACAGGCAATTGTATGGACCGCCGAAGATGGTGTGCGTCTGCTGAAATCGATATTGCAGGACGACTTCGGCCTCGACCTCTCAGACATAAATCCGAACTCTGTACTTGGAATCTCTGCCGATGGATCTGCGCTGATTGGCTGGGCGAATGACGAGAACGGGATTTGGAGACCATTCCGGACAGTGCTGAGGAGTGACTTGGTTGTAAACGATTCGTCAGACGGCTCAGATGCCACCCTTGGCGATGGAGTCTGTGACTCAGATCTCTTGCAGTCGGAGAACCAGTGCACACTGCGAGCGGCGCTCCAGGAGGCGAACCTCGTTCTGGCCAGTGGACCGGCACCTGCAATCTCCTTTGCCGACTCAATGCAGATCCAACCGGTCGCTCCGCTGCCGACAATCACACGGTCCACAACAATCGATGCTGAGAGTCAATCGGGACGTGTGATCCTCGATGGCAGCCTGACCTCCGGCGCCGTCAGCGGCCTCTTGGTCAGTACCGACGATGTTACAATTCGCGGCATGACGATTACTGGTTTTAGTGGATACGGGATCGATGTAATCGGTGCCGCCGGGGTTGAGATCGTCGGTAATCATTTGGGGGTGACGCCTGATGCAGCGACGGCGCCAAATGCGCTGGGAGCGCTGCGCGTGATTGGTGATGGCGCCGATGCGCACATCGGTGCCAGGTCTGACATGCATGATCAGAATGTGATCTACGGTCCGATTGTCGTTAAGGACAACGCACTTGCTCGCGTCTATCTCAACTCCATGGAACTAGCAGGGTCGGACACGGACGGGCTGACCCTCCGCTCGCTTGTAGATCTCGACGACGACGGACCATCGTGTGGTACATGGGAACGTTCTGATGACTCGATGCCAACTCCACCCCGTGTGCTCGATCTGAGCACATCTCACGTCCG
>CBDTVC010000192.1:0-5975 GCA_965363925.1 uncultured bacterium
AACACTGTTGAGTTTGCGGTGCGTGATGGGGTTCCGTATGCAATAGATTTCATGAACCCTGCACCCGATGCTGACTATCACAGTGTTGGACTTGAAAGTTACGAGTGGGTCATAAAGACGGTCGGGAAATTTCTTGTCGAGAAGGCGCTCGAGAATCGGCCTGCGCGTCAGTTCACTGTTAACGGTTACCTGGAGCCCTAAGCTCTGCACGCGCTCTGCCAATCGGTTGACACTATTTCGGTACGCCCCCAATGCGAGCTCAGCTAGACGCTGCGATTCACGATTTCCACGAGCTAATCGTTGACGATCTTGCCGGTGCAGAGCAACAGGTTGAACTGCTGCTTCACCTGCAACGAGAGAGGAGTGTCTTGTTCGGCGATCGGCCGATGGCACACAGCCTGAGGCCAGCATTTTTGACTGAAGCCGGGTACAACACGGTCCAGGACACGGTCTATCTGATTCGGCAAGCGATCTTAAAAATTGCGTCTGCCCACTTTGACAACCTGGACTTGCTGCGCAATGGGCTAGGCATGGCTGATTGGGAGATCGAGTTGGCTGCCATTCCGACTAAGGTCATACGTCTATCCGCGCTGTCACGGATGGATTCGTTTCTGACAGCTGATTCGTTCAAGTTCGTTGAGATCAATGGTGAGTGTCCAGCTGGAATAGCATACGTCCATGAGTTGGGCAAGATCTATCGGGAGCTTCCGATCTTCGCTGAGTTCGAAAAGAAGTACCCCGTGAGGTTTGTGTCGCCGATGGAGCACACGTTGAGTGCGATGGTGTCGATCTATCACGAACAGTTTGACGGCCTCGAAGAACGGCCGACGATCGCCATTGTTGACCATCTTGATGTGCCGACGATTCACGAGTTTCACCTGCTGCGCGATTACTTTGAACGTATGGGCTGTAGCTGTGAAATTGTTGATCCGAGGTCGCTTGAATGCAACGATGGCTGGATCTATGCAAACGGTCGTCGGATAGACATTCTTTATCGGCGACTACTGATCAACGAGTTTTATGCCATGAAGGATGAGTGTCCAGCCTTCATGGACGGATATTTGGCTGGAAAGACCTGTTATCTGAATACTTTCCGTACCAAGCTTGTGCATAAGAAAGCGATTTTTAGCTTCCTGACTGATGAACGATATACCGCCAATTTGCCGATTGAACAGCAGGCTGCAATAAGAAGTCACATTCCGTGGACACGGATGTTAAGACCAGAGAAGACCAATTTCCGGGGCCTGAGGATCGACCTGGTCGATTTTGTGCGCAATAACCGCCAGTATTTTGTTATAAAACCCAACGATGAGTATGGCGGCAGGGGCGTGACATTGGGCTTCGCGAGCACTCAGTCGGAATGGGACAACGCCATTCAATCGGCTGAACACGACCATTATGTGGTTCAGGAGACGGTCGATATCTCCCGAGAACCATTTATGATGAAAGTTGGTTCATCGTGGGAGTCGGTTCCGACAATTGTAGACCTGGATCCGTATCTGAACGGCCCGCTCATGGGTGGATGCCTGACGCGGACTTCCGCGACGAACCTGGCAAACGTTACTACAGGGGGAGGAACGCTCCCCATGTTCATTCTACGACACACGCACGATGACTCGTCCTTCCAGACCGCCGATTAAGGTAGCCGTTCTAGACCTCTACGACGGTGAGAAGAACCTTGGCTTGTCTGCGATTAACGCCGTCATCCGGCGCTTCAGCGGCAAGTTCGGGAATTTTCCGTTCGAATGTGATCTGTTCGACGTTCGGGGGAAGAATGAAATTCCGTCTCTCGAATACGACATTTTTGTTTCTTCAGGCGGTCCGGGGAGTCCGTTTGATGGTGTCGGGAAGGCCTGGGAGCGAGACTACTTCAACTGGATCGACTCGGTTTGGCAGCACAACCAGAAGAGTTCGATTTCCGGGGATTCAAAGAAACATGTGCTGTTTATCTGTCACTCATTCCAAATGATGGTTCGTCACTTTGAATTAGCGGAAGTGATTGAGCGACAGTCACCGTCGTTTGGAGTATTTCCGATACATCCTGTTGGTGACGGATTTCACGACAAGCTGTTCGCGGGTTTGTCCGATCCCTTCTACGCCGCGGATTTTAGGCATTGGCAGGTTGTGAGCAAAAGAGCGAAGCACATGAAGTCTATTGGGGCGAAAGTGATTGCCCGAGAAAAAATTAGACCGGAAGTTCCGCTCGAACGAGCGATTATGGGAATCCGCGTTTCACCTGAATTGGTCGGCGTTCAGTTTCACCCCGAGGCCGATCCTGCCGGGATGTTGCTGCACTTCGAAAATCCTGACCGTCTCAGGAAGATTGTCGAAGATCATGGAATGCGAAAATACCAGCGCATAATCAGCCGTCTGGACCATCCCCACTTTCTTGCTCGCACCTACGCGGCGGTGATTCCGAACTTTCTACACGAGTCGATCACTGCGTTGCGAACAGCTAACGAACTAGAGCTTATCTAGAGTTCGTGCGGCCCCAGTTGTTCCGTGCGAAACAGATAGGGGCTTTCGGTTTTCATTTCATGACGTCACAAAGAAAGATTATTGAGCGGCATCGTGCCAGTTTGCGTGGCTTGCTCCGGTTACGGGTATTGCACTCGAAGGCGCTCGGAATTCGTAAGCCCTATTACGTTTACGAGCCGCCAAATTTGCAGAACCTGAAATCCGTCCCAGTGCTTTTTCTGTTTCGCGGTCACGAAAGAGAATGGGTGAATGTCGAGGAAGATGGCTCCCGCACGCGCACAACCATTGAAGACCTTGATGTACTGTTCAGTCGTGGCGAACTTCCTCCGATGCTTGTGGTGATGCCGGGTTTGAACAGCTCCAACAATCATGTCCCATCGCTGGGTATCAACATGGTTGGCGATGAAGTATGGCGCGCGCCCGGTCTCGGGACCGGTCGGTTCTGGGACTTCCTTGATAATGAGTTGATTCCGGCTGTCGAAGCAAACTATCCGCAGACGGATAGCGGCCTTCGTCTGGCCGCTGGTTTCTCGCTCGGCGGCTATACCGTTAGTTTGATCGCCGCCAAACGTCCCGGCTATCTCACCCACGCAGGCATCTATGACGGATTGTTTATGTGGCCCGAGCACATTGATCAACGCCAACCCAATCCCGCACCATTCTGTGATCCGATCTGGACGAAGTCTGCGATATTTGACGCGGCATTCGGAAAGCCCCGTCACAAGCCTGCGCTGCGAATCTGGAATCCCACGGATGTGATGACTAAAAACCTGCCAACTGCAGATCCGTTGATTCGACAGACAACGTTCTGGGTTTCCGCTGCGCCGGCCGACGGGGTTGCAGGGAATCGGGACAGAGCGAAGTTCTTTTTGTCGATGCTCAGGGAAAAGAAATTCCAGGTTGGTAAGATGCCAGCGATTCTTCATCGAGATGCGGCACACACGTGGCACTGGGCTGATAGCTTTCTCGTACAGTTCCTCCGGACGGCCTTTTCGGCGGCGGCAGACGGCCAGCTTGGAAAGCGCATTTGAACGATTAGCGAGCCCAAAGCGGTTTTTTATTCTGTTGGGAGTGACCTCACACTTCATTGACGGTACGCCAACCGGTTCAGGCCTGGCAAGGTGGAACAACCCGTTGCTGTCAGCGGTCTCAGTCGGCGAACACACAAAAAACTAATAGCCCCCCTTTATGACAGCGCTAACGCCAGAGAACGTTCTTGTAGCCCTTCGATCCGTCGTGGACCCCGCGACAGAAAAAGACATCGTTCGATTGGCAATGATAAAAGAATTGTCTGTTGTCCCCGGGGCTGTGTCGTTTAGTCTTGTACTCGCGGATCCGTCCGGACCGTTGGCGAACAAAGCGGAAGGAATGGCCACGATGGCCCTTAAGAAAACGTTTGGCGATTCGCTGCAGGTCAGGGTGGCAATCGACAACGAGATGATCGGAATTGGTGATCTCGGCGTCGTCGAAAAGCAGCGAGCCGGGTCTCAGGACATCGGGGCAACGAATATTATTGGCGTTGCTTCGGGAAAGGGTGGGGTTGGTAAGTCTACCGTCGCGGTTAACCTCGCTGTTTCTCTAGCCGAACAAGGGTATGACGTCGGATTGTTGGATGCAGATATCTACGGACCGTCGATCCCAACCATGTTTGGCGTTGAAGGTGAACGGCCACGTGTTGACGCGAACCGGAAGCTGATTCCGATTGAGCGGTATGGTGTCAAATTGGTTTCAATGGGATTTCTCGTTGATCCGGATAAGGCAGTAATTTGGCGTGGCCCAATGGTCTCCAGTGCCATAAAACAATTTCTCGGCGATACGAACTGGGAGGGACTGGATTATCTCGTGATCGATTTCCCGCCCGGTACCGGTGACATTCAGCTGACCCTAGTACAAACCATTCCGATCACAGGTGCCGTAGTCGTGTCCACACCGCAGAAGGTCGCCTTGGCAGATGCCAGAAAAGCCGTTGCGATGTTTGACCAAGTGGAGGTGCCCGTGCTTGGCATTGTGGAAAACATGGCCTACTTCACGCCCGACGAACTGCCGGACAAGAAGTACTATCTGTTTGGAAAAGGCGGTGCTAAGGCATTGGCAGAAACCATGAGTCTACCCCTAATTGCCGAAATTCCGATTGAACCCGAGCTTATGGAAGCGTCGGACTCGGGAACGCCATACGTATCGTCGCTACCCGGGAGCGAAACGGGGCGGATATTCTCGAATGCGGCTACCTCAATTGTCCGCACCGTTGATCTGTTGAATGCGGGGTCGATGACGTCAGGGGGAGTTGAAATTGTGCACCAGTAGGGTTTTTGCCGATTTGAAGATCTTTGCGGCCGTTTTTGCGTACGATCGGATACATTAGACGAGTCCTGTTTTGGACTGGCCGGTAAGCATACAGCCACTCTAATACGAACAGGCTGACGTTCAGGGGCGAACCAACAGTATAGATTCAGCAGCAAGCTTCCAACAGCAAAGAATCAACAACAGCAGCAGAGAACCAGGTTAACGTGTCAAAGGAAAAGAAAAGCACGACTAAGCTTGATCCTAACTCAGACCTCGAGCTCCGGGCGTCCATTGAGACTGCCCTGGATTCACTTCGTCCCTACCTGCTTGTAGACGGTGGGAGTGTCCGCCTGGTAAACGTAACTCCTGACTATGTTGTAGAGCTTGAGTTGCTTGGAGCGTGTGGAACGTGCCCGATGAGCACCATGACACTTCGTGCCGGAATTGAGCAGGCGGTCAAGCGTGCCGTTCCGAAGATTACTCGTGTAGAGGCGATTAACGGTGCGATGGTGGCGTAGCTTTCACGCTCAGCCACTTACTTTCTGGCCGGATACATCGATGTCGTACGTTTGATGTCGCCAGCCGACAGTTGCACACGCTGCCATCCACGGACTGAATTGATACGGAAGACGGTCGCGCCGTCCAGGTCTTTGAGGTAGACTGTCTGCTCGATGATCTCGTCCTTCTCCAGCAGTTCCGCTCGCATCGTTCCGCTCAATAGGCCACTTGCGACCGGGGGTGTCAAAAAGGAATCACCGATTTGTAGTACGACGTTTCCAAGTGCAAATTCGGTCAATTGACCTTCGTGATTGTACAGGAGTACGTCGTCAAATCCATCCGCTGAGTCTAGCGCCTCGTCGTAAATCAACCTGCTCGTCGTTTTGTGGTAGAGCGTAACATCGGATTTGTCGACGGGTTTGTCTGCAAGCTTAACCGAGAGGTCTATGTCTCGTTCGGATGCAGGTATTACGGTCGTCGTAAGCGATATGTCCTCTCCGTTTCCGACAACAAGACGGACCCGCAACGCTGAAGCGCCAACCTGATTACGGGGCTCACCCTTGTTTTGGCCGACTGTCTTGGTTTCCTCGAGGTCATCCGCTCCCAACAGACTTTGCTGGTCGGCATAGCGAATCTGCAATTCATTTAGTTGCGTTCGGACTTCGTCGAGGTTTGGTTTGATCCCAAAGTATTCGGCACTGCTTGCCAGTCTCGAG
>CBDTVC010000193.1:0-5955 GCA_965363925.1 uncultured bacterium
CGCCTGAGTAGCCGGTCGAGAAAGGGATTGACGAATTTCGCCCTTATCCAGTTGTTTTCTTTTCGGTTGCGGAGATCGTTTGAAAAGGGCTAGTTCGATGCCAAAATAATTGTGCTTGCCGGGAACGAGCAAATTACGGAGCACGGTTATCCGCAGTCCATGCCGAAGCAGATACCATGTGCTAGCAAGTTTCGTCACCAAGCCGTGGTCACTGGTTGCAATAAGACGAAGGTATTCAATGATTGCTTTGCCGGCCGGAAAGATCAGGCCCTTCGGCTTCCGGGCCGTCAACAGTTCTGCGAGTTCACGTGTGGAGCGACCTGAAGCATTTGACGAATGGTAGCGCTGCACAAAAAGTCCCGGTTGTACTGGGGCGCTGCGCCCCTTCGACGCCATCTGCGTGAGCAAGAGGCGATCTGCTCCAAAGTAATCTTTGAACGGCATCGCCTCAGCTAACGCTTCGCGTCGGTATACGCCGTGTACAACTCCGCTCCAGCCGTGAAGTAAGACGGCAGCCCGAATTCTCGTCCGAGCGTCGTGTGAGGCCAAATGGGTCATTAGCGACGGCTCAAACGGATCCCAAGAGGTACTGCCGTCAGCGTTCGTCATGGTCGCAAGAGAATACGCGCACAGAATTTCAGGATCTTCCCTAAACTGATCCATGCACGCTTCGATGAAAGTCGGCTCGCACAGGTCATCGTAAGCGTGCCACTTGAAAAAAGGCGAACGAGAAAATTCAAAGGCCTTATTAAAGTTCGCAGCAAGCCCGACATTTTCTCTGTTGCGGATGTACCGTACTCGCGGATCTTCGGCTGCAAATTTTGCACAAATCTCAGCGGTACCATCTGTAGACGCGTTGTCACAAATGATCAATTCAAGATCCGTATAGGTCTGAGCGAGTAACGAACGGATCGCGCTTTCCAAAAACGCGGCACCGTTGTACACGGGCATTCCAATGGCAACTGTGGGAATCGTCAAATCCACGACTACTTTGATCCGCCCTTAGGCTGTAATTCTAACTAACAAATGCTGTGTTGGTGCAGTAAGCAACGTTGGCCTGGCGACAGCTACACCAATGCTTGTGCTGATAAGGATCCGTATGATCTTATACTGAGTGCAGTTTGTCCGGTAGAAGCTAGTAGGCTCCCGATCCATGAATAACCGCACGGTACGTTCGAACAAGAATGACGATGTCGAGCCAGACTGACCAATTTCTCACGTAGTATCCGTCAAATCGCTCCATTGCATCGGCGCCGACATCACTCCGACCGGATACTTGCCACATCCCGGTTATTCCGGGTCGTACGCGCACGCGAAGGTCAACGATACGCGGATCCATAGCGTCCTGATGATAGCCCGGCAGCGGCCTTGGGCCAACGATCGACATGTCTCCACGCAAAACGTTAAAGAGCTGAGGCAATTCGTCAATGGAAAGGCGACGAAGTAGTCGTCCAACTCTTGTAATGCGCGGGTCTTTTCTGAGTTTGTGAAACTCCTTCCACTCTGCCATGAGGTTCGCGTCTTCATCTAGTCGACGTTGCAGAACCGATTCTGCGTCAGGAACCATCGTGCGCAGTTTCCATAGCATGAAATTCTTACTGCCCAGCCCAATTCGTTGTTGACCAAAAAACGGGTTCTCCCTGTCTTCGAGCCAAATCACGATGGCAAATATAATAGATAAGGGTACCCATACGACCGACCCAGCGATTGCAATTATCAGATCGACGACCCGTTTCGTAAAGCGGGCGAGTGGGTTTAAGAGATTACTCGTAATTTCGAGTCCGATCGACCCTCCGATATCACGCGGTCGAACCCATAGGCTCGGAATGTCGAGGAGATTGGGAATGATAATGACTTTATGGTAATGCGACAGCGCGCCTTCCATGTATTCGACCAGTCGAGCGCGCGTCAAGCTCGGCATTGCAAAGATGGCTACCGGAGCATTACTACGAATCAGATGTGTGCCGCCAACGATGGGTACACCGGCAATATCTGTCTTCCAGGTTCGCGGGTCATCGTCAAATACCGCAACCGGAACATATCCGAGTCCAGCTTCCTCTTTGAGGATCGGGACCATTCGCTGCCCCGTCTCGCCGGCACCGTACACAACAGTCGGAACACCCCATAGTCCTTTACCGATGAGCAGTCGTTTAACCCATGTTCTCATGACGGGAACAAGAGCAAGCGAAAAGACGGTCGACAAACCGTACGTCAAACGGCTCGCTTCGTTAATCTGTTTACTGAAGAACAACACCACCGCCAGCGAAAAGTATAGCGAAAGCAGAAGCACCGAAATCCGCCTAAGCTCTTCAACCGGTCCCAAACCCCAACCAGGCAGCAGGCCAAACGACATTGCGCCAACTCCCCATACACCGATCAGGTACCAGCTCCAGGCGGGATCAAAATGTTGACCCAGAAAAAAGAACCGAATCAAGCCCGCGAGAACTAGTGACAGACCAATTGCAAACGTGTCACCTGCTGCGATTGCAAACCCGTTCTGGAAATAGTGCCGGAGATAAACAAATGAAGGTCGGCGCGCGTCAGCAACCGGCGGTTCATTTCGTGTCTCATCCCGATAAGACTTGGCGTCTCGATTCGAGACAGCCTGCTCGACCTGAGGTGGAAGAATCTCTATTGTTGTTGAGGTTTCGTCTGCCATGAAGAAGTTCTTCGTCGGTGTAATCTATTGTATCCCAACCATTGCACGTTTCGTGCCACAACCGGCGATAACTAGCGCTGTATCAGAAGCATTATTTCGGAAAGCATTATTGGAAAGCTCGGCTTCTACGAGGCATGCTTCCCCCGAAACATCCTTATTCTTCCGCTTGCCAAATGTTCGTTGCGACTATTAAACAACCGGCTGGCCGCGGCGCCCGTCTAGTTAGCGGATCACCAAAAAAGCCCTCCACAATTGGCTACCACGCACCACTTCAAGATACGGTAACGAAGAAAGCGAAACAGACCAAATATTGCATACAAGAAGAGCCGTTCGCATAGGCGACCGGCTCTTCTTCCTGTCTTAAAGCAACGTGCACGAGAACACTATCAGCCAAAAGATTCTTCCGGCTCAAAGCCGTTCGGAAGCTCTACAAGCGGCTTTTTGATTCTGAGGCGCTGCAGAAGTACTCCGTACAGATATGCAGGATTCAGCAATAGGTAGCGTTTCCAGAGTCGTTTCGGTTCGGCGATCAAACGATACAACCATTCGAGTCCGCGATCCTGCATCCAGGAAGGGGCTTGGGACAAGCTGCCTGCGTGAAAGTCAAAAGCAGCGCCCACCGCCATCAACGGCATCGCCAACTGTTCGCGATACTCATATGCCCACGTCTCCTGCCTGGGGCAACCCAGACCAACCAAAACAATCCGGGCACCACTCGCTTTAATCCGTCGAATGACATCCGCCTTTTCGTCGGAACCCAATCGGCGAAACTTCGACGGCTCGGCACCAACAATTTGAAGCGACGGCCACTGTTCGCTTAGACGAATCTGCAACAGGTCGAGAGTCTCCTGTTTGCTGCCGTAGAGATACAGTGGAATTCCCTGCTCAGCCGCAGAGGCAATTACCTTCAGCGTAAGTGTTGGGCCATACACGCGATCCGGTAGGTCAACTCCGTGAATCCACTTGAGCGCCCACCGTACAGGCTGACCATCCGGAACGACGAGGTCCAATCCGTTAAGACGACGCCTGTGCACATCATCCATGTACCCAGTCATAACGCCATGGACAGCCAGCGCACTCATGGCACACGCTCGTCCTTCGATTGCCGCCTCCGTGATCTCCTTTACGGCATGCTCATAGTCAACTGCGTGAATATTAACGCCGAGTATGTTGTGCTTGCCGTGATTGATCATGCTTCGACAGACCAGCGCTCAAAGTTCGCTTCGTAGATCTCGGACAAAATCTTGGGCACGTCGTGTCGGATATCCCATTCTGGATAATGTGCTTTGAATTTATCGAGGTCACTCACATACCAGATGTGGTCTCCAGATCGGTTAGAGTCCGAATAAGAAAAGTTCAGTTCGCGACCAGAAATCTCGTTGCACAGATCGATACCCTCAAGCATTGAACAGTTCGACTGGCGGCCACCACCGATGTTGTAGACTTCGGCAGAACGTGGACTCTTGTAGTACTCGTAAAAGGCTGCGATCAAATCCGCGGAGTGGATATTGTCTCTTACCTGCTTTCCCTTGTATCCGAAGATCGTGTACGGCTGACCGGTCACTGTACATTTCATTAGGTAAGCAAGGAATCCGTGTAACTGCGTTCCCGAATGACTTGGACCTGTAAGACAACCGCCCCGGAATGAGGCCGTCTGCATGTCAAAGTATCGTCCATACTCTTGAACCAGAATGTCGGCTGCCACTTTCGATGCACCGAAGAGTGAGTGCTTACACTGGTCGATGCTCATGTTTTCGGCGATCCCCTTGTAATACGGGTGCGACTCCTGAATTTCCCAACGCTTTTCGAGTTCGACCAGTGGTAAGAGATTTGGCGTGTCGCCGTAGACCTTGTTCGTCGAAGTGAAAATGAAGGCTGCCTGAGGGGCGTGATGTCGCGTCGCCTCAAGCATGTTTAATGTCCCGTTTGCATTGATACTGAAATCCATAAACGGATCGCGCGCTGCCCAGTCGTGCGACGGTTGCGCTGCTGTGTGAACGACAAGGCTGATATCATTCCCGTATCGCTTAAACAGTTTTTCAACTTCACCGTAGTCGCGGATGTCAAAATTCTCGTGGATATAGCCGGGGAGATCGTTCTCCAGACGGGCCCGATTCCAGGACGTTGATGCTTCGTCACCGAAGAAGACCTTACGCATGTCGTTGTCAATTCCGACAACGGTCATCCCAATACTGGAGAAGAATCGGACAGCTTCCGAACCAATTAGCCCGGCTGATCCGGTAATGATTGCTACGATCATGCTTTTCGTTTAATTCTGAGACTAAAAAGAGGGTATCACACACTCGGTCGAAGCCTGAACTCCGACCCAAAACAATGCCACGTCGATCCAAGGTCAACGTCTTTCTAATTCAATGCCTTCAGCTCACAGCTTTCCACCTCAATTGCTCCCGTGGCCAGTTGCGCGAAAAAGCAGTTGCCTTACTAGCAATTGCTCCAAAAACCAACTATCTCCAGACGACCAAGTACCAAAATGAGACTGGATATGATCCGAAAACAGTCCGCTGGCGCCATTCCCCACCAAAATAAACGGAGGGCGCGACCACAAAACGATTCCTGATTGAGCCGCGATTCTATTGTGCACGATCGTTGACGCACTCGGCAATTGTTGTGCCACAACACTTATCAGATCGTATCGGCAGAATAAGGCTGTACTATCGCACAATCATTATTGACTTGGTATCAAAGTAGGTTACGCCACTCGCTTTGGCGACGACGCGCACGTGATACATTCCAGCTGTTAGAGAAGATCCGTTGAGAAAGAGCGAGCGCTGAGATCCAGCTGACATGGTCCGTTTCGGAGACCGAAGGACCTCTCGTCCAAGCAGATCAAAAACCTTGAGCTGGACATCGGCCGTTTGCGGAAGTGAAAAACTAATCGATGTGGTCTTATTAAACGGGTTCGGGTAGTTGCCCCGGATAGCAAAATCCAGCCCGTCAAAGGGATCATCAAGGCCTACTGCATTCGCATTCTGACCGGGGCGTATGGAAACATCAGCAACCTTGTAGCCAATTGTTGTCGGTCCATTCGGACGTGAGCCAACCACAAAAGTCAATTCGTTGCTGCCTTCGACAAAGAAGGAACTGCTTACCTCCAGTGAATCGGTTACCCATCGAGTCGAACCGATTAGACGCTCAGAAACCGGCACTTCATTGCCGTTGATAAGCAGCTGCATCTCGGCTGTCTCGTTTAAATCAAACGTCGACATACTTATAACTGCTGAGGGGGCGTCGTCCAGCGAAACATCGATCGGAAAGCTGACTTCAGTCCGCTCTGC
>CBDTVC010000194.1:0-5941 GCA_965363925.1 uncultured bacterium
TGCGATCTCTCGTACTCCTGGCGATCGGCAGGTCGATCGTGCCCTCCTGTTCCATCGCTGAACCCCAAACCAGAGCGTAGTATTTTCGACTAATTGTCCGATCCGAAAATTGTGCAGCAAGTCTCGTGTGTGCGATATCGTTCTTCGCGACCACAAGCAGCCCGCTGGTATCTTTATCCAGCCGGTGCACAATTCCGGGACGAACTACGTCACCAGGAGACGGCGGTGCAGTAAGATTTGACAATCCGCCACCCGCTTCCCCATCAGGTACCGGGACAATCTCCGGACCCGCATCGTCGTCGAATTCATCCAGTTCTTGGGAATCACCTGCAAGCGGTTTAACCGGACCCGCGCCAACGTAATGGAGCAACGCATTGACAAGGGTACCATCGCGATTGCCGTATGCTGGATGGACGACCATGCCGGCCGGCTTGTTGACAACAATGACATCGTCATCTTCATATCGTATATCCAGAGGGATGTCTTCCGGTTCAATTTTAATCGGAGGCGAACGCATTATTCTGCACAAGATCCTATCGCCCGCAGACACCACAAACGACACCTTTTTTACGACCGATTCGTTTACCGTAACCAATCCCGCCTTGATCGCTTTTTGGACCTTTGACCGTGTGGCGTTGAGGACAAAACTGGAAATATAGACGTCAAGCCGACCCCCGTCACGATAACCCGCTGGGACGTCCAGGATTATCTCGATCTCGATTTTGTCGGGTTCAGGCATTGTCGTTTTCTTTTTGAAATTGATGCGAGTTTGTTCGTCGCCGTTGCCTTCTGTCGGCGACTATCTGGTGTGAGAGCTGTAGATCTCACTAACAGGCCGAGGCTGACCGCTTTCTGGACGGTCGATTCCATTTTTGAGGGGCCCGAGCTGGGAGGAAATGAAAAACCGTTTCCCAGCACCAGTCTAAGATAACGCATTCCTTGGCCAGTCGGCTCCCAGACGCGCTCTTCCGTCAAAGGTTAGTCCAACACCTCACACAGCATCGAAGACCCTGCCGGGGTATTGCTTTACGACGCCAAGGACTTCCAAGGTGAGCAGAGATGACAGGATATCCTTCATTGGCATTGATGCACGGTTTACGATCTCATCGATGTGTACCAGGTCGGCTCCAAGGGCCTCGATAACCTGGGATGATGCGGCGTCAAGGTTGTCTGGATGGGCTGGGTTGGTGGTGGAGACTTGAGGTTTGAATCTCGTAAACGTTGGTTTCAATTCAGCAAGTACGTCCTGTACAGACAGCACAAGTTTGGCCGCACCGTCACGGATAAGCTGATTGGTTCCTGCGGCTGCAAGTGTCGTCGCTCGTCCGGGAACTGCGAAGACTTCCCGATTCTGCTCAAGAGCGAATGAGGCGGTAATCAACGCACCACCTTTCTCGAATGCCTCAACGAGAATCACACCTTCTGACATGCCACTGATGATCCGATTGCGCTGAGGAAAATTGGATCCATTGGGCTTGGTTCCCAGCGCAAACTCCGAAACAAGCGCGCCTGATTCTTCGATCTGCCGAGCAAGCGCGACGTGCCGTCCCGGATAGACGATATCAATTCCCGAACCAAAGACTGCGACGGTTGATCCAAACGAATCCAATACGGATTGATGAACAACTGCATCAATCCCATACGCCAATCCGCTCACAACGGCATAGCCGGCCCTCACTAATTCTGCCGACAGCTTGCGCGCGACATGACGTCCGTAATCAGTCGGCCGGCGTGTACCGACAATTGATATAAACGGTCGCGTCGGAATACTCCCTCTAGCCCATAGAAACGGCGGCGGCAAATGAATCTCACGTAACAGGGCTGGGTAACGGTCGTCTTGTTCCGCAATTAGATAAGCACCGATCCGATCAGCAAGCTCTATCTGACGGTCAACGGCCGCATCCAACTGATACGAAGAGATTTTCGCTGCGCACTGCTTACCAATACCTGCGATGTGTCCCAAGTCGCGACTCGACGCTTCCATTGCAGCACGCGCCGAACCAAAGTGCGCAATCAGTTTGTGCATTCGGCGCGGCCCCAGTCCGTCGATCATCGATAGCCCGATCATTGCGCGTCGCTCCTGCAATTCGGTCACACTGCTGGACACATTGCTGGACGCATTGCTGGACGCATTGCCGGCCATGTTATTTCTTTCCGGTCGGTAGCCGACGCCTGGCCGGGGGGCAGCCCTGAGAGTATCAAAATCCGCGTCTAAATCATCTTTATGCGGATCTTGCTTACACATTAATCTGCCCTATTCGGTTTGGTCCAGTGCCTTTACTTTATTCCACAGTGTTGATTTGAGCTCCACCAGTCCAGACTGAGCAACGGCAGAGACTAGAAGAACATCGTCTCGAGGATAATCGGCAAAAACCTCCCTCGCTTCGCTGAGCGTTGACTCAACTTCGTCTCTGGGAAGAAGGTCACCCTTCGTCAAAACTATCACGCTCGGCTTTTTTAGAAGGCCCGGATCGTGCGCAGATAATTCGGTGCGGAGGACGTCATACGTCTTGCGGAAATCTCGATCTTCGAGTGACAACACGTACAACAGTACGGCATTTCGCTCAATGTGCTTTAGGAATCGATGCCCTAAACCTTTGCCTTCGTTTGCGCCTTCAATAATGCCTGGAATATCCGCAATCACAAATGACTCAAACTCACCGACAGAGACAACGCCGAGCGACGGCACCAGTGTCGTGAAGGGATAGTCTGCAATTTTTGGCTTTGCTGCCGAGAGAACAGAGACCAAGGTGCTCTTTCCAGCATTTGGCAGCCCAACCAAACCCACATCGGCCAACAGCTTGAGTTCCAGAACCAGATCTCTCTCTTCGCCGGGGATGCCCCCTTGTGAATATCGTGGAGTCTGATTCGTTGACGATTTGAAGAATGCGTTACCCTTTCCGCCACGCCCGCCCTGTGCAACAACCACACGTTGCCCAGCTTCTGAAAGTTCGGCTATGACCGTTGAGCTGTTTGAATCTTTTACAAGCGTGCCAACCGGTACGCGAATGATGATATCCTCTCCAGACTTACCCTGCTTCAGCGCACCACCACCGCCGGCTCCGTCTTTGGCAAAGTGGTGTCTGTTGTACCGGAGATCAAGCAACGTATACAGCTGCGGATCTGCCTCGACGATCACGGACGCACCCTCGCCGCCATCACCTCCGTCGGGACCACCCTGGGGCACATACTTCTCACGACGGAAACTGACATTTCCGCCGCCACCATGGCCGCTGCGAACCGTAATCGTGACATAATCAACAAACTTCATATGTGGTCCAACTCTCTAATTAACTGTACTGGAACGGTCAGGCTCAGGCTGTATCTTGTGCGAATTAGTCGCCAAAATCAGCAATAACACAGGGCAAAAACGGCAATTTGAAAAAGCATGTGACAATATATACCGACGGCGCTTGTAGCGGAAATCCAGGGCCGGGGGGATGGGCAGCGGTGCTACAATTTGGAAAACACGAGCGCGTGGTCTGTGGGTCAGAAGAATTAACGACAAACAATCGGATGGAATTGCAGGCTGCGCTCGGCGCGCTGGAAGCACTAAAAGAGCCGGTCAAAGTTTCGGTTCATACTGATAGTGCCTATTTATCGCGTGCCTTTAATGACGGCTGGATTGTCAATTGGCAAAAAAACGGTTGGCGGAACGCATCAAAAAAGCCAGTGGAAAACCGGGATCTGTGGGAAGCCCTTCTGATACAAGCTAGCAAGCACGCAGTAAAGTGGGTGAAGGTCAAAGGACATTCCGACGACGCCCTGAACAATCGCGTAGACGAACTCGCCGTTGCAGCTATGCGCGAGCGCAAATAAACGCGGTGTTGTTGCATACCGGAGAACTGTGACCCGGTTGACGTGCAAACCTTAAAGAGTGGACAGTAACCCGAGCCTTGTACGCCAGACTTCTCAACTAGTCCCCCTTCGGATGGACCTCAAGTCGATTGCCACTCTCGTCTCTAAAAGTGTCTGCTATTGTTGACGCCCGGGACCTTGGTACCGCAAATTCAATTTCTGTTTGGTCGCCGTATGTGGTCTCGACGACTCTAGCGCCAAACCGATCAAGAAGATGCATTGCGATCGAGGTATCGGCGTATTCGAAACGCACCCGGAACACACGCTCAATCAACTGCCTTTTCGTTCCTGATTTCTCCAGGGCCATCCGCGCAGTTTCTCCGTAAGCCCGAATCAAGCCGCCAGTTCCAAGTTTCGTTCCTCCGTAATAACGCGTAACGACCACAAGTACATTCGTCACATTCGCCGACTCTATCCGACGGAGTATCGGTGGTCCAGCGGTTCCAGAGGGTTCACCATCATCATTATAGCGCTCTAAATGATCATCAGCTCCAATACGGAATGCGGTACAATGATGGGTTGCATCGTGCATCCGTTTCCGAATCACGGTGAGCTTCCTGGCGACCTCTTCTTCTGAGCTGACTCTATGTGCAGCACCGATGAACTTGGACCCACTGAACTTCAGGTCGACCGAAGCACTCCGAGCCGGGACAAGGTAATAGTCGTCCGCAGGATTGCTATCAACGCGATCAGCCTTCAATCTCTGTGACGAGCTGGATTTCCCTCAGGACACCTTGTACGCCAAAGCACTTTTCAAACGAACCTTCGAATGCCAAGGCTTTCCCTTCTTTGTGCACCGTCCACGCAATTCGTTCCGCATCCTGGGTTGTGCATCCGGTCGCCTTTACCACTTGACGGATGACTTCGTCGAAGGTATGTATTGCGTCGTTGTACAGGACGACTCGCCATGGCGAGTCAATCGATTCCGCAACTGCGACATCAGTTTCCTGCTCCGTCTCGCGCGATGGCGATCCGGGCACAGTGGAACCGGGCCAGGTTTGATAGATTGCCCGATAAGAAACGATCGTGTCTGGGCGGAAACGCGACATTGTATCCGTCAATTTGTTGATCCAGGTGATGGAGGCGCCTTAGGCCACAGTGGACGCAAGTGGCTGAAGGTCGATTTCGAAGTCCTCCATTACGGGATTCGTAATTAGCCTCTCACACGATTCAGTTGCAACCGCCAAAGCGGCCTCTTCCGAATCTTCATCGATAAACAGCTCGACATATTTGCCAATCCTAACCTGACTAACTGAATTAAAGTTGAGGTTAGCGAGCGCGTGCTGAACAGCTTTTCCTTGCGGGTCAAGAATTGACTTGCGGAGCGTCACTCTGATTCGAGCTATATACATTGGTCTACCTTTCGGTATCAATTGCTTTGTTTCAAGAAAATATGGGCCAAACGGATGTGATCGTTGAGACTTCTTTGGCCATATTGTAATTCGAATCTACAAAAATGGCACATAGTCTACCTCGTGCACACTACTAGGTGATCAAACTAATTCGCTGTCTCCCATTCATTTTCATCGTCTGACACCGAATTAATTGGGGCAAAGAATAGATTCCACGTGGCCCGTACAACCGCAGTAAGAATGTAAACCGACAGCGTAATAAGCAACCCGATCTGTTGCAGCACAATCAATAGAATCAACGACACCAGGTAGCCAATGGCCTTGATCCGGTGAGCTCGGATAAAGACCCGGCTTGGACGCGGCAAGGCATCAAACCGGATAGCGGAAACCATCAGGCCCGAAAGGACGATCACGATGGGTATGAGAACCGATAAATTGTTGGGGCTGTACTGCGAGAATGTTTCTGCGTCGCCAACGTTCAAAATCAGCGCCACAACAAAGGCGGCCTGAACGGGAATCGGAAGGCCCGAAAAGTAATCTTCCTTTTCGGTAAAGTTTGTATTGAAGCGTGCTAGCCGGACGGCCCCGCACATTGCAGGCAGGCTGGCCACAATCAAACCAAGTGGCCCGAACTGCTTGAGGCCAAATTCGAAGAGCAGAAAAGATGGGGCAACGCCAAACGACACGATATCGCTTAGCGAGTCCAGCTCGACGCCAAAGTAGCTATGCGA
>CBDTVC010000195.1:0-5931 GCA_965363925.1 uncultured bacterium
ATCGCAATCGGGCCATTGCGATTGCGACGAAGGCCGCTGAAGGCGGACACATCGGGTCGATGGTGGCGCTGGGCGGCTACGAAATATCTGGGGAATTCCATTCATGGGTTCCCATGCATTATGATAGCATGTCTGAAGCGGATCGTACGAACGAATGGTTTGTTCGGGCGCGCGAAGCGAGTGCCCGGTCGAAGAGCGGAAACGACTTATGGATAGCTGCGCGACTTCATCGTGCTGGCGTCGGCGGGCCGGCTGACGACGAGCGGGCATATGAATTGATGCTGGAGGCAGCGCGTGCCGGGAGCGAAATGGGATTGTACTTCGAGGCTATCAGAGCACTTAAGAAGGATGATGTTGACCATGCAAATCAGGTTCTTCGGGACGCGCAATCAGAAAAATTTGCTGTCGCGTACGTCATAGAATCGTACGTCGAGATGATGTTAAGGCCAGACGATATCGTCGGCCATGTACGTCCGCTGACGAAAGGCACGGCAAGCGGAGACGTTCGGTCGGAGAGGTTACTGGAGGGGCTGTTTTACGACCTCAACGTGACGGCTGAGCGGGGTGAGGTAGAGGCGGTTCGCTCGATAGAATTGCTAAAGAGTGAAGGATTGTGGAGACAGCCTGTGGAAGGCGTCTATCCGCGGGAGACCAATGTGTGGATGTGACAGGACAAGACTTGATTGTGAAGGGAGGCTTTTTTGACGTCTTCCACAGGGGTCCACCCAGATCCTCCTCACCCGCTGTTAAGCTAAATCTTCCTGACAACATCTACCAAGTACAAACTTGTAAGCAGTTCCAACCCTTAGAAAGCCCATAAACCGATGCCAATCACAGCCTGACTCCACGAGGTTCGTCGCACACCCATTGCGCCACCCCAAAACAACAATCTCAACTAGACACCCAGTCAGATGGAACGGCATTCAAGAAAAAACGCAAAAGCGAAGCCGAGCAAACTACTGCCCGTGGCCGTCCTTGTGCTGACAACCGTCGTGTCACTCTCGGGCTGTCTAAACAGTGACCCCAACCCCGAACAGTTGCTGGCGAAAGCTGACAAGATCAAGAACTCAAACCCCGACAAAGCGATTGCCCTGACAAGACTTGCCGCTGACCTGGGACACGTCCCGGCATTGATCGCGCTTGGTAACTATGAATCCAATGGCCGACTACATCCATCATTGCGGGTCATCATCAACCGGGATACAACAAAAGCTCTGAGTCCCGAAGCAAGCAAGTGGTACGCCAAGGCGCGCGTCGAACTCGAAAAAGACACTACCGCCAATAGCCGATACTTCCTGGCCGTAATGCTCAAGAACGGAGACGGTGGTCCCGTCGATATGGACCGTGCCTACAAGCTCGCTGCACAAGCCGCGCACCAAGGTCAGTACGGCGGACTTACACTGGCTATCATGTGGGCTCTTAAGGCAGAAGACGACAACAGGGTTGACGAATTGCTTAAATTCGGTCGAGAAAAATCCATTCCGTCCGTTTACCAGATGGAATCCCTTGTCAATTCGAAAAGATACCCCGATGACGTTCTTCTCATGGCTCAACCGCTCTTCGAAGGGACAGAGGCCGGAGTGGAGCAAGCGGAATATCGGCTAAAGACCATGGCGTATAGTCTGACCATTGCTGCAGAACGCACAGACTCAACCGCCATCACCGCCATCTCCTCCATCCGACAACTCAAAGAAGCTGGACTCTGGGTCGAACCTGGTGACGACTTTTTGCCGAACAAAAGCATCGGATACGCAACCAGTTGAATTGATTCGATGACTTAATCCGAGACGACACTTGAAGCACACCCGGAAATCCGCTCGACAGGTTACCCGATTTGTACAATACAGTATCGGGCTCCTATGGTGTCTTGCGATCTATTCCCAATGACATGTGGCAGGAACCAGAGGAAGGTTTCGTGCCGCTAAAACAAGAATTCCGTCGGATTACTACGGAAGATAACTGAGTATAGAATTTGCTGACCACGACGGCAGCTGCCTCCTTTGACTACGCAGCTCGAAGCAGAAGATGATGGTGACGTAACAATTCTGATCCCGGATCGTTTTGTGACTGAAGTGTTTGCTTTCATCATTACGTTTCTTGGCGGTCCGATTTCTTCCAAGCTTTTGCGCTCCTTTGACTATTAGATTTCCTCGCTTCCCGATCAGCACCCTCGCCATTGTGCTTCTGCTGTTCGGTTCGACCTCGTCGGATGCCCAGGTCACAGTTTCAGGTACGGTTTCCGATGCATCGACCGGCGAAACACTGCCTGCTGCGAACATTCGCATTTCGGAAACCTTCACCGGTACAATCTCGAATGCGGACGGAGCCTTTCGAATCGTTTTATCGACCGTTCCGGCAACAATCGTCTTTCGCTACATCGGCTACCAATCAGATTCGGTCCGAGTTACGGGAAGCTTAGCCGCACCGCTCGATGTCAAACTCAAACCATCCGTCCTGGAGATGAGTGAGCTTGTTATTACAGACGAAAACCGCGCCATCGAAGTGATGCGTCGGGTAATCGCTCGCAAGCAGCGGATGTCCGAAATTCTTTCGCGCTATCGAGTAGATGCATACAACCGGTTTACGTTCGCGAATGACACCGGCGTTGTCTCACTGATCGAAACGGTCACTGAAGCTTATTGGGACAAAGAAAAGGGTGCTCGCGAGATTGTAAAGATGGAAAAGAAGACAAGCAATCTCGATTTTTCCGGTCTGCCCGCCGCCATGCTTGTGTCCAATCTCTACAACGAAAATGTCGAAATCTCTGGATATGATTTTGTCGGCGTTACGAACCCGCGCGCCCTGTCGATCTATGATTTCCAAATTGAAGGTATGCGCCTCCGCGACGAGGATCTGGTATATGACATCTCAGTCCGACCAAAGAATCGCACGTCTGTAGCATTTGTTGGTTCGATCAGCGTACTGGACAAAGAGGCTGTTATGTTGTCGGCTGACCTTTCGCCGGGACCCGCCTTTCTCTTTCCAATGCCGATCCGCGAAATGTCAGTTTCGATGAGTCAACAATTTGATGAGTTTTCGGACAGCTTATGGCTCCCGGTTGACTTTCGTGCGAAGTCCGTTATTCGACTAGGTGTTGGCGGCTTTTTCGAGATTCCCACAATACTTCTTGACCAGGTCTCAAGGCTGCAGAATTACGACATCAATGTCGACCTCCCGGAGGAGTTGTACGCGGACGAAGCAGAAGGCGACGAGGACAGGGTGCGGATGGACACTCTCAGCGTACTCACTAATACGACCATCCCGGATTCGTTAAGTGTACCGCTACTCCAGATCGAATCCCGCGCCTACGAAACAGTTGACAGCACAGACACTCTCGAGGAAGCCTACAAGCCGACAGGCCTATTTGCTCGTTTCGTTAACGTGAATTTCTCCGACGGATCGAGCAGAGATTCGTCCACGGCTGCAAGCCGCGAGTCGAAATTAGATTATTCCGTGGAGCCAATCGTATTGTACAACCGCGTTGACGGCGCAAAAGTTGGTGCTCGACCATCCGCATCCTACGGACCAATAAAGGTTGCCACAGGTGTAGCCTACAGTACGGCGATAAGCGACGACCACTGGTCGACGGATGTCGGATTGGAAATTGGCGCTGATTTGAAAGCCGGATTTGAATGGTTTGACGAGACCGACCACACGTTTCACTCCCCGTCACATCCGCCGATTCTTAGCAGTTTTTCGATGCTGGCCGGTGGAACAGACTACTTTGATTACTACCGGCAAAAAGGAATCGAAGTCTCGCTGGCTTATGAGTTCCGTGATTTCGAGGCGCGTGTGGCCTACCGAGACGAACGGCACTCGGAGTTACTCTCGAGTGTCAGCTACGATGTATTTGGATCGGATACTCCGCAGCCGGCAAACGCCCCAATCGTACCTGGAAAGTTGAAATCGTTCGTCGGACACTTTGCCATAAACCCCTCAGATTCACCGGTTGCTTTTACAGGCGCTCGCAATCTATATCTGGACGTGCAAGCGGCACCGGAACTATCAGGGAGTAACTTTGAGTTTGCAACAATCGGCGTGCGTGCGGACTGGGCTCAGGAGACGTTTGGCCAACGACGGTTGATCCCAGCCTCGCTAGATCTACGCCTGGAAGCGGAAACATTCCTTGGGAACGTTCCTCCGCAGCGCTTGGCTGTGCTGGATGTTTCCAATTTTCCCTTTGCAACGTTTGGGACTATGCGTGCTGCTCGGAAACGGCCGTATCGCGGAGAGCAAAAGCTTGCGCTATTCTGGGAACACAATTTCCGGACGATGCCGTTTGAGTTAGCGGGTGCACGTAGACTTGCTGAACGCAACTACGGCCTCGTCGTTTTTGGGGGACACGGCGCAACGCGCACCAACGGGTTGACACAAGCGCATCACGAAATTGGTATAGCACTTACCGGAATCTTGCAAGCACTACGGCTGGATTTTGCCAAACGCCTGGACGCGAAAGGCTACGGAATCGGATTTGGCATTGCACGTCTTTTCTAGCCGCTAGCTTGCCCATCTGCAGGCCGGAATCGGGCCGGCGGAATTAGTCAACAGCACGCTTCAGTCCTCTGGTCCGTTTTCCTGAAGCAGACCCATCGCAACGTCAAAAAAAGAGAGGGAGCCGCCAAACTCGTGCGTTACTACTTTGCCCGAATCCTGCGACTCCCTCTCATGGTTGGCAGACGTCGAGTCATGCCAACGAATGAACTATCGATTAATTGGAACAGTCAGACTCAGACCAAATCCATAGTCGAGAATGTTATTCAGATCGCTATCCAATGGTGCTCGGACGTGTACTCCCGGCTCGAAGTTGTCCAGTCTGCCAATGATCGACAGGCCGACCTGATGCGTTGTACGTTCACCGAGATCGAGATCTTTTTCTGATGCTAGTATCCGACCCGTGACATTCGCTCCAACTCTCAGTGGTGCAGCATCGTACCATCCTTGCAGACTGTAAATGCCGTACACTTCAACTTCGTCTGATTGTACGTTCCCAGTATCTATTAGAAAAGCAGGACCTCCCCTGAGTCTGGCCGTGAACCCCGTGGCATTTGAAAGCTGATAGTTGCCAATCGCCGTGATTGACATTACATCCGCCATAAATGCTTCGCATCGGTCGTAGTCTGAGTAAAAGCCCGTATAGACGGCTTCATTATTCGTTGGCGCAACCGGGAAGCGAACACCTAATTCGCCCCATGTCGAATTCCCAATTCGTCCAACTTCCATACCCAGGTATGGGTTACCCAGAACAACTTCTGACGAGTTTTTATCGGTGTACCTGTTCGTTGCATTGTAGTACGATATTGGTAGTTCACCTACAACGCGGACTCTATCCGCCACTGCTACACGCCCCGATAGGTAAAATGCGGATGTAAAGAAGTTCAACTCATCCCAGCTGTCGAACTCAGAACGTGCCCACTCTAGCGAAACGTGGGTTTCATTGTCCGTCGGATTGATCCAGATTGACTGTGCCGACGTTGACATCGCCACCGTCATCATCATCACGCATAAGGCGAACACGTTGATTAGCAGTATTTGTAGTTGTTTCACGATGTCACCTCCCTTCCGTTTGGTTTAGTCGAACGAGATAGTGGGACAGGCATTCGTTCACAGTCAATTTAGGATTAGTCAAGATTTTCGTTTGTGACGTAACTCCGGGAATACCCGTAGGATGAATACGATTTTGTGGGTAGGCTGGTAACCAGAATAAGATGTAATCGAATTGATTATCGAGCCTTCATCGCTCGCAGTTTCGAGTGAAAGACTGGTAACGAGACCTGCCGAATTATGGAAACGTCGACCGTACGATGGATCGTAGAAAAGGAAGCGCTTCCGCTCGCAAAATTCGTTAATACAGTCAGAAGATTGTCAACTGAAGCCGAGTGGTAAAAACCCCGACCGTATATTGCGTTCGAAAATTATCGAGGTTTCCCACCA
>CBDTVC010000196.1:0-5916 GCA_965363925.1 uncultured bacterium
CGACCAGGAGTCCGTCAAACTGCACACCGGCAGCGCTGACACCAAAGAGGTAGGCCGTCTTGTGGTCATTGTAGCTGTCAAATGCGACCAGGAAAAAATCCGCGCCATCCGTTGCATCTCGTCTCGTCAGAGTCCTTCGGATAAGCGACGGATCCGTTTCGTGCATTACTGCGCCGACGTAGATCGAGTTCTCGCCGTAGAGCACCTTTGCCTCTGTCCTCTGTGACGGAGGTTGACCTTCCGTTGGGCGGTTGTTCACGAAGTTAGTGGCAGGCTCAACGCGCTGCCAATCGGCTTCGTCCATCACGCCGTCAATCTGCAGGCCGTCAGTCCTGACAGTCTGAACAACGAGGTGACTGTTGATTCCAGTAGTTTGGTTTTGCCCGCTAGCCGTGAGGATGGTTCCGGAAACGAAAAGGAACAGCAGTAGACTTCTAGTGAAAGACATGAAGCTGGGAAAGGGTTAAAGCGATAGTTTGTGCAGGCAGACATATTGCTAATTGGCCAATGGCAGAAGACGTGCCAATTAGAAAGAGGTTACGCCGTGCAGCCACGATAAATCGTCATTTCTCCACGCAAACAGTATTGCTGGCGAACCTGCCCGTTTTTCGTGGAATTATTGCCCATCACGTAGGCGTTCTCAGCGACGCGCTACATTCGGCGAAATCGCCACCGCTCAGGAAGCGCCATATGGGACCGGGCAATGCTTTCGCTAGAATATCCTGAACTAACAGAGCGTTAGGTCACCGGGCGTAAGAGCATGTGCCGCCAAAGCCCTACACAGACCGAGCTTCAATAACAGCGAATTGACAAGACTCCCAAACGGAATACTGCCAGGTCCCAAGATCCCCAACGGATTGTGATCGCTTGCTACATCCGAATGATCTTCTTCACAGCAGTCGAATTACCCGACGTGACCTTTACAAAATATACGCCGGATGATAAGCCGGAAAGGTCAATCCGCACAGATTCAAATCTGCTGCCAACAACTGGTTCAGCTACTTCTCGTCCAAGTAAATCGATTACAGTCAGTGACGCGCCGCTGCCAGTGTCGACGGAGAATGAGTTGACCGTCTCGTTCTCGACCATTTTGATGGTCACGTGATCTCGAAACGGATTCGGATAAGCAGAGAGTTCAAAACGGTGAAGGGATTCTTGTACGTCGACCCCCGTCGCGACTCCTTGGACGTAGTACGTTTTAAACGCAGAGAAATAGAGCCTATCGCCAACAACACGCATTCTCAATCCATCGATCGGTGTCGACTGGCCCCCCGGTGCATCGAAGATCGACATCGTTCCGGCAACGGTTCCATCGCTTTGCCAAAGAGCGGTCGTTACCGTTGACAGGTCAACGACGACGAAATACACGTTGTTGTTAAAGCTCACGAGGTTCGAGCCCATGGATCCGTAATCGTCAATCATCAGCGTTCCGGCTGTAGTACCATCTGATCGCCATAGCTCGCCTTGGCCGCTTGTCCAGAAGACAAATTCACTGTTGGCGCCGAAGCCTCGGGTTAGTGGACCTGCCGTATCCGCAACGGGCTTCGTGCCAGCGGCGGTACCGTCTGTTTGGTAGGGAATGCAGTTGATACTGTTTGGATCATCGACGCCGAAATAAGACATATCGCCGATCGTGATCAAGTCATCGCACTGGATGTTCTCATCACCCGGAATGATTTCCGGTAGAAACATCGAACCAGCAACCGTGCCGTCGCTAACAAATAGCTCCCGGTCTTCATCCGTTTTGTCGGGCAGTGCTACCAGCTGGTTCCCGTTGATTCCGACGTACTCTGGTTCAGCTTGCAATTCCGAATTCAGCAAGATGGTGCCGGAGACGGTTCCGTCGGTTCGGAGGAGGCCCTGGGTGGTAGGGCGAAACGTCTCCGCGAAGAGATAGACGAAGTCTCTGGCCTGGATAAATTCGATGTCAACGGGCGCATAAATGATGTTGGTGGTATCGCCCGTCGCAACGTCCAGCGAAAAAACCCACGGTCGCTTGAAGGCAATAATTCGGTTGCCAACACCAGCAATACTGGAGACAACTCGCTCTTCGGGGTCATGATCGCCATCGAGGCCGATAAATCGTTTTGCTGTACCGCCCGCTGTACCATCAGATGTCCAAAGATCAGACGTGTCTTCGTCTTCGCTTTCGGCAATAAATGCAAGGATGCTTCCAGTCGACATCAGATAGGGTGGTGTTTCCAGGCCTGCTCGGGGTGGCGCAAAATATGGCTGCGTGTTGGCCGGAGTACCGTCCGATTTCCAGATTGACCCCAGAGCTGTGAAGCTACTGGCGGTGAAGTAGAGGGAGCCGTCCAGCTCAACGAAATTCCGAGCACCGAAAGAGTCTGCCGCGTCGCCATTTCCGAGCAAGGTTTGCGCTCGACCGGGCAGTGCAGTCGAACAACTCAGAATCAGGAATGACAATAAGGTTGCACCTGCGTGGCTAGCGTGCAGGTGTCGGAGCCTCGTGAAGATGTGTTCTACTTCGTCTCTGTAGCTCTTCATTCAATACAAAAGGTGAGTGCTGCGATTGCGATGGAAAGTGAGCCTTAAGGTAACAATTCGAATTAGAATGTGCCTCGCCCGGGGGCCTCCCGGAACCTCCGCCCCGATCTCAATCTAGCCAACGCCGACAACTCGAACCAAAAGCAAACTCGCCAGACAAACTTGCCAGACCCATCCGACGGCCAACGTGCGCGCAAACTCCCACCATGCCGTCTGTCCCACCACGCAGACGGCATCCGGATGCGTCCACCCAGCCCAATCACCGCCGCTCTACGATTCGCAACTGCGGACGGTGAGCCGAGAAATACCCGTAGCCTCCTTCAACGTTGGTAGGATGATTCACCGGCTCGTTCGAAAGTGAAGAAAGAATCCCACCCGACCGCCGTCTCGCCTCAAGGAACCGGAAATACCCCTCCGATATATGCGACACCGCAAGCACGATGGTCTCTGATGTGGCAAACTCATCAAATCGAACCGTGTCCGCAATCACCACGTCGTCAAACGAAGAATCGAGGATCAATCGTTCATAAAACACTGCCGTGCCCCCGCCAAAGAGCAGGCTGGCTTCTCCACCCCCGAACAAAGAATCAACGCCGACCTCCTCAGGAGCATTGTACGCATGCAATACATAGTAGCTCTCGCCCGGCAAGTCCGTGAACGAGTAGCTCACGACCGTCGTCGAATCTCCGTCTGCCTCAACCTCGATCCGGTAGTCAGCAGAGGATAGTTCCACAATCGGCATTAGCGGAGTCGTAGCTGTTATCTGCTCGCCGGTATCGAGATCAATGACGGAAAGACGCAAATCCTGATAATCAGCAGAAGAGCCGAACGAGCCAGCGTAAACTCCCGGGGCGTCAAAGAATCTCTCAAGTGTGTCAACGGTAGCCCCGGCAACCATCGTGACAACGGCGCTATCAACCAGTAGCCGACTCACAAACGACTCACTCAAACCATCGACATCCTGCGCCGACAATGCGGAAAAACTCCGACTTACTGTGACGAGTACGGTTTGGGAAGGGCCGACAATCGACGACACAACCATCCGCGACTCAGCTGGATCGACATCGATCGGGACCGGAGCCAAATCGCATCCAGAAAGTAGCATCGCCAGTGCAAGAATGGGCATTGCGATAGGCATTGCGATGGGCATTGTGTTAGGCGTTCTGTGATTTGTGACGCGCACTGCAGCGGACATTTCACCGGCTGTCCATTGACCAGAAATCCGATTCAGCGTGCGACCGACCATGCAACGCAACGTGCGATATCCTGAGAGATAGCGAACGATGCAGGCCAACAGGAAACGCGACAGACCCAATCCCAACAATGGGGGAAACGCCAGCAGTCCAGGCTCCTTCATAATATCCTGGATATGTTTTTCTTCATTAATCATTGAGTGAACTTGAAGTTGTAGGCCAAAGACGGAATAAACCCGAACAGTCCCGTCTGATTGTACTCGTACGCAACACCGTTGAACCGAATCGATACGCGGAACGGCGAGGCCTGATTGTAGAAATTGTACGCCCCGATGTGCCACTCACCGGTCCACCGCTCACGTTCTTTCGATCGAATAATAAAACTGATATCGAAGCGATGTGACGGTGCCAGCGCGATGGCATTTCGATCCGAGTATATCGGCACAAGTTCGATGTCGGACAGTGACGCATTGGGCATGAGGAACTGCCCCGTCTGCGCCGTAAATCGCGCGCCGGATGCGTAAACCCAGACCGCAGAGAACGTAACGCGCGGATTCAGATCAACCATCGAAACGAGCGACAAGGAATGTCGACGGTCGTACTTGGCCGGAAACGCATTCCCACCGTTTAGTTCGTCGAACAGTCGATCCGACTTCGAAACCGTGTAGGCCATCCAGCCGGTCCAGCGACCCGAGCGCTTCCGCAACAGCACCTCAGCCCCGAATGACTGCCCTTTACCACCGAGAAGCTCGTCCTCAAAATTGTCGTTCAAAATCAGGCTCGCACCCTCTCTGTACTCGATGATGTTGTTGAGTGTCTTGTAGTAGCCTTCGACTGCAAGACTTGCTCCTATACCCGGAAAAACGTGGGTGTAACCAGCCGAAACTAGATGTGACACTTGCGGAGGAACACGAGCAGTCACGGGGTACCACAAGTCGGTCGGCAACGCAATGGATGACGACGAGACTCGATGCATGTATTGTCGCATCAAACTGTAGCTCGCCTTGATCGAATTGTTTGCCCCAATCCGGTATCGCGCCGACAGTCTCGGCTCCGGGCCGGCGTAGGTTTTCGATTCTGTTCGCGCCAGGGACAATCGCAAACCATAGTTGAGTTGCAACCGCTCCCCAATGGAACGCTCTTGCCCTCCATATACTGCGGATTCCACTGTCTTCAACAATTCCCCACGTTGCGACGAAAGGAAATCGGTTATCTCGCCGGATGTGCTAACGACGTTCGGCCGGAATCCGTGATACAACACCGAAGCACCGAAGAAGTACTTGCTGTCTGGACTTCTGAAGTATTCCCAATCGCCCTGCGCACCGATGTCCTGAATCCGAGATTGAATCAGAAGCGAATTACCAACAAACTCACCCGAGATGTCGTACTTGAAGCCTGTCTGATGGAGGGTGACATTTGAGAAGAGCTGCTGCCCCGGATAGATGTGATTCCAGCGCAGCGTTGACGTAAAATTGCCGAGCTTGAATCCGAAACCAAGATCACCTTCGATGTCATCTTCGTCGACCGTCGAATCAGGATCAGCTTGGTCGGACACTGCAAGTACATCGTTGCCGAAATACGAACTCACGAACAACCGATCCCTTTCGGATAACTTGTAGTTAACCTTGACATTGAGATCGTAGAAGTAATACGGAAGGTCGGTCCCGAACAATCCGAAAACGCGGTCGATGTACGTCCGGCGCCCTGCAACCATAAAACTTCCCTTGTTGGTCACGGGACCATCGACGGTAACTCGTGATGTCAGGATGCCAATCCCACCCTCAGCTTTGTAGCGTTGGTCACTGCCCTCGTTCATCCGAACGTCGAGAATCGATGACAGTCGCCCACCGTATCGAGCGGGAAAAGCACCCGTCATGAGCTGGATGTCCTTGATAGCGTCGGTGTTGAAGACTGAGAAGAAGCCGAAGAGATGGCCGATGTTGTAAACCGTCGCCTCGTCCAGCAACACCAGATTTTGATCGTTCGTCCCGCCACGCACGTACATTCCCGTGCCGCCCTCCGCACCCGCAGTTACCCCGGGCATTAGCTGTGCGACTTTGATGAGATCCGATTCGCCTCCGATGGTGGGGATTTTCGAAACGTCGGCAGGATTTAGCCTTACAACACTCATTCGAGTAGAGGCGACCTGGTCTTCGAGTTCGTAGCGGTCGGCCGTGACAACGATATCCGCAACCTCGAACACCTCCTCAACGGC
>CBDTVC010000197.1:0-5908 GCA_965363925.1 uncultured bacterium
CCCAGCCCCTGACCCGGCATTCCATTGGAAACACCTAACCGTCTTCCCGCCACATCTCGCTTCGGCAATCGAACCGTCTGGTCATGGGCTTTCTATGACTTTGCCAACTCGGCGTTTACGACTCTCGTTGTCACCTTTGTCTATTCGTCCTACTTCCAACTCCAAATTGCCGCAACGGAAAACGAAGGGACAACTCAATGGTCCTGGGCCGTTTCTTTGTCGGCAATTCTTGTTGCGCTGCTTTCTCCCTACGTCGGCTCAATCGCTGATCGTGGTGGTTACCGCAAACGTTTTCTGTTTATAACGACACTCATCGCCATACTTGGCAGCTTTGTCCTTTTCTTCCCGACTAAGGGTGACGTCTGGTTTGCATTGTCCGTGTTTGTCATCGCCAACGTCGCGTTTGAATTATCCGGTGTGTTCTACAACGCGTACCTACCGGAGATCGCCAAGCCAGAACAGATCGGTCGCATTTCGGGGTTCGGCTGGGGGCTGGGCTACATTGGTGGATTGCTGTGCCTCGTCATCGCATTGTTTACCATGGTACAGCCAGAGGTACCCTGGTTCGGATTATCCAAGGTGGATGGTGAGAATATTCGGGCGACGAATCTGCTGGTTGGAATTTGGTTTGCTCTTTTTGCTGTACCGATGTTCCTCTGGGTCCGCGACAGGAAGCAGCCTCAGCGAATCGAACTATCCGGAATAATCCGGCAGGCAAACCAGGAGATCAAAGCGACCTTTGGGCACATCCGCCGTTACCGCCAGGTCTTCCGCTTGTTGTTGGCCCGCCTCGTTTACAACGACGGACTCGTCACAATCTTTTCGCTCGGTGGCATTTACGCTACGAATACGTTTGGCTTCACGTTCGAAGAGGTCATCATCTTCGGCATTGCTTTAAACCTTGCCGCCGGCGCAGGGGCAATTGCTTTTGGATTTCTCGACGATCGTATTGGCGGCAAAAGTACGATTCTGCTGAGCCTGGTCGGATTGATCGGTGCAACCATTTTGGCTGTTTCGAGCACAGATAAATCAGGACTCTGGATTGCTGGCATGTTGGTAGGCCTTTTGGCCGGTGCTAATCAGTCAGCCAGTCGGTCGCTGCTTGGGCGCTTCGTGCCTCCAGACAAAGAGACTGAGTTCTACGGCTTCTTCGCATTCTCAGGAAAGGCGACCGCCTTTCTCGGACCGTTTCTTTTCGGCTTACTCACAATGCAATTTGGCTCACAGCGATACGGCGTCGCGGCCGTTGCGGTATTCTTTTTGATTGGAGCGTTGTTGCTACTTCGTGTAAATGAGGCAGAAGGCCGCGCAAGTGCTGGAAGAACAGCATGATCCGTCAAAGAGATTGCAGTACTAATCCCGGTAGTCAAGTGACAGCTTGGGTGAAATGATTCGCCGGCTGGCAACGTTATCCACTCAATGGGTGGATATTCGGCTTGCCTCCGAATCGCCCACCGCAGCCGATTCCGGTTTGGTGCGTTCGTATCGGGATCATCCTTCCTCGTTCATGCGTCGTTCTTAAGCCGAGAACTCATCCGCAACAACGCAGAAAGCAACAACGCAGAAAGCAACACAGCAAAGAACATGGCAAGCGTCAAAACGATATCCCTCGCAATCGAGAACTGGGCTCCAAAGGGTACCGCCGAATCATACGACAACGTCGGGCTCCTTCTTGGCCGTCCGGACGCCGAAGTGTCTCGCGGATTGGTTGCCCTCGACCTCACACCAGCGGTTGTGAAAGAGGCGATTGACCTGCAGGCTCAACTCATCGTCACGCATCATCCCCCGATCTTTAAGCCGACGCGTTCAATTACATCGTCCGACTTCGTCGGGTCAATGCTTCTAACACTCGCAGAGAATGGCATTGCCGTTTATTCAGCGCACACAAATATTGACTCCGCTGTTGGAGGCGTATCATTTGAATTGGCTTCGCGCCTCGAACTGAACGAACCGCAATTTCTTTCTCCTTCAACCGATGCCGTCTCAAAAATCGTGACGTTTGTCCCCACAGACTCAGCGCTTAAGGTGCGCGACGCAATGAGTCTCGCCGGGGCGGGGCGTATCGGTCGTTATACTTCTTGTTCTTTCGCGACGCAGGGAGTGGGCACCTTCACTCCGCAGGATGGCGCCCAGCCAACTAAGGGCTCTACTGGAATACTTGAAACAGTTGAAGAAACACGCATCGAGATGGAGGTCGAGCGACCGCGCTTGTCTCAAACCATCAAAGCATTGAAGGAAGCTCATCCGTATGAAGAAGTCGCGTATGACGTCTATCCAATAACAAAAGAGTCCACCCGAACCGGGCTGGGCGTTGTTGGCAACTTGCCCTCACCAGAAAGCCTTTTTGAGTTTCTGGAGCGCACACGGGTTGCGCTTAATTGTGAAGCCTTACGCTTTACGGGCTCCAGCAAGAAGCCTATCCAACGGGTTGCTGTGTGCGGCGGATCAGGAGGTAGCTTGATTCCTGATGCACTGCGAGCAGGAGCTGATGCCTTTGTAACATCGGACCTCACCTATCATAGGTTCTTCGACGTGCTCGATTCAGAAGGATCAACAAAGATGGCGTTGATCGACGCCGGTCACTATGAAACTGAGGCCTTTGCGGAGGAATTACTCGTTCAGCGACTTTCGGCCGCCGTTTCGGATGTCCGCTGGGAGGCAACCGGATACCGGACAAGTCCGATCGGATTCTATCCGATGTAGATCATTTTTTCGTGAACTTTCCTTGTATGTTGTAGTTTGATATGGTTGTCAGTTCGAGAAAGGTCGTAGAGGCTTTTTTTGAAGGCCAACAGGTAACTACAAAGCGGATTTACAGGGAAACCATAGAATGCCGACAACCGTCGAGTCCAATATCAGCGAGCAACTTCGTTCGCTTATTCGCCTCCAGTTCATCGACAGTAAGATTGATCGTCTGAAGAAGCTTCGAGGTGACCTTCCAGAGGAAATCAGTGATCTCGAAGATGAAATCACTGGCCTGGAAACGAGAATCGAGAATGTCCAAAAAGAACAGGCTGACAGCGAAGTGATGCGCTCCCAGGCTGATCTGGATATCAGAGAAAGTGAAGGACTGATCAAAAAGTACGAGGAGCAGCAGCTTCAGGTCCGAAATAACCGTGAGTACGACGCCCTGACAAAGGAAATCGAAGCTCAGCGGCAACGGATTATTGACAGCCAGATGCGAATCGAAACCATAGACGCGACTAAAGACGAGCGTCTGGCCTCAATCGAAGAAGCCAAGAGTGGCCTCGGTGATAGGAAAGAAGTCATCAACGCTAAGCAGAAAGAGCTTGATGAGGTCCTCTCTGACACCAAGCATGAACAGTCTTCGCTTGAAAAGGGTCGTGGTAAAGCCGCCAAAAGTGTCGACAACCGCTATCTACGGGCGTACGAAGCGCTACGCGGCCGGCTCCGTGACGGCCGAGCCGTTGTTGGGCTTGAGCGTGGAGCAGCGGGCGGATTTGCAGTACCCCCACAGCGCCAGGTCGAAATACGCCAGCGGAATCGGATCATCGCGTGCGAGCACACTGGTCGTATTATCGTTGATGCAGCCTTCTTCGCGGAAGCATCAGCCGATCTTGCTTAGGTCGAGGGGCTTCGACGTAAACGAATTGCGCCGTCCGGATCATCGCGCTGAGTTGACTTGAAAGAGTCAACCGGTGAGGAAAGTCCGAACACCACAGGGCGCCGTGCTTCCTAACGGGAAGGATTTGCGTGACAATTGTCGCGCAAAGACGGCAAGTGCAACAGAAAGTAAACCAGCCGATGGTCGGATTCGTTCGACACAGGTGATGGGTGAAATGGTGGGGTAAGAGCCCACCGGCGGGTTCAGGCGACTGTCCCGGCCAGGTAAACCCCACGGGGTGCAAGACCAAACAGTACCACCCCTCTGAAGATTTCTTCAGCGGATATGGTTGCCCGCCGAACTGTGGTACGGGTAGGTTGCTCGAGGTCGTCGGTGACGGCGATCCCAGATAAATGATGATCTCCGACTCGATTGGCTATCGAGCTGCAGACAGAATTCGGCTTACAGGCCGGCGCAAGCCAAAAAAACGAGAGGCGACCTCCGAAAGGAGGTCGCCTCTTATTCGTTTGAGCCAGCTGGGGGAACAGCGCTTGCAATCACAATCTAACATTGTAATCGAACCGTACCCACCCAGAATCTTACAAGCTTTGTCTGGCCAGCACAGGACAGACGAACATGATTAGCCCTCTGACGAACGGGCCTGTCAAGGACTACTGATTTTCGCCTGACGGCGGAGGCGGCGGCGGAATGTCACTCTGGCCTGCTTCGCTCTGCGGAACGATAGGCGGTGCTGATGTTGCCGCCGGGATGTCGGATGGGTCAAAAATCTGCTCATCCACGGTCGGACCACCAATGAAGAAGTTGGTGAGGATACAAAGCACGATAAACGTTGCACCAAGAAACCAGGTCGCCTTCTCAAGAACATCGGGTGCCGTTCTCGATCCAAGAATTTGTTGGGTGGCACCGCCGGAAGCAATTCCAGCCAATCCACCGCCCTTGCCGCTCTGTAGTAGAACGATCACGGTCAGAAGCAATCCGATAAGGGCAATTAGAACGATAAGGAACGAAAACATGTGTTTGGGTCAGTGGGTGCCGCGGGGCATACCCTGCATCAATTTAGAAAAACTACGCTGCCCGAAGATTCAGTAGCCGCCGAGATCAACATCCTGACGACTTATGAGCAGAACCTTGAAAATACGAACATTATTGGTTGCTGACAACGACTAGCTGGAATACGTGGTATCGACTGCTTACATGCCACTTACCTCGATCCTTCGGCAATCCGTCGCGACGCCATGACAAGTGCTGATATCGTTTTCATATCCTCGACCTCTCCCCCGTAGACCATTGAAAGTGCCTCGTCAAAGGGCATCCGCACCACCTCTACCAGTTCTCCTTCACCCAAAGCCTGCGTCCCTTGCTCCAGGTCCAATGCAAGAAAGATGTGGATGATCTCGTTGGAGTATCCAATACATGGGTAGAAGGAACCCAGTCGTTCAAAAGTCTTTGCGCGCCAACCTGTTTCCTCATCAAGCTCACGCATCGCAACTGCTTCCGGATACTCGCCCTTCACGTCAAGTTTTCCCGCCGGCACTTCCCAGAAGACCTTTCTGGCCGGGTAGCGAAATTGCCGCAGAAGCAGGGTTGACCCATCCGCAAAAGACGGGACAATCGCGGACGCACCCGGGTGGTCGATCCACTCGCGGATCGACTCCGAACCGTCGGGCAAACTCACGATATCCCTTCTGGCGTGAAGCAATGCACCATCATATACACGCTTACTCGACACCGTCTTCTCTTCCAGATCCATCGCCATAAGCCCTTTTACGTGATTTGATGTTCGTTACAAATAGAGACTTCGTAACCGCTCGTTCGTCGGGGCCGTTACGAAAATCGAGCCGCAACTAGCGAAGCCGCAACAATGCCGGCTGTCTCGGCTCGCAGCCGCCGCATACCCAGACTCACAATTTGAACTCCCGACTGCTCGGCTCCAGTTACTTCCTTGGGACTAAATCCTCCCTCGGGGCCGATCGCGACTGAGATCAACGGGACCAATTTTTCGTCAGCCGAAACCGACAATTCTGACAACATGTGACTCAGGCCGTGACCGGCGGGAGCGCTCTCATGACACAAGTAGTGAGATCCGTCCATCTCTAAGAAATTGTCAATCAAAATCGGGGTAGTGACTACGGGAAGCACAGAGCGACCCGACTGCTTCATCGCGGCCAGCAACACCGCATCGCAGCGGCGTTGATTAATCTTGTTGGACTCCACCCGATCCGAGATAAGCGGCGAAATTTTCGAGACACCCAACTCAACTGCCTTTTTGAGAAACACTTCGAATCTGTTCCTGGATTTGAGCATGCCAATTCCAATTGTCAG
>CBDTVC010000198.1:0-5904 GCA_965363925.1 uncultured bacterium
TTCCAGCCGATCCGCCGAAAGCCACAACTCCTGTCCAATCTTTAGGCTTGATCCCGCGATTCCGTTCAGGGCGCGTAGTGAGGCGACCGTGGTGTTATTTTGCCGAGCAATACCCCAGAGCGTATCCCCACCACGTACGGTATAGCGATCGGACACCGTCGCGGATGCCGTTCCCGATAGGCGAAGCGTTTGACCGGGCCGAATCAAGGACCCGGAAAGTGCATTTGCCGCCTGCAGTTCGGCGATGGTGACCCCATGTTGTCGTGCGATCGAATAAAGCGTTTCACCGCTAACGACGACGTGGTCATCAGGCGAACCGGCCTGGGCCCGAACCTCCGTAGAACTAGCAAATAATGAAAAAAACACCGCAAAAAGCGCAGGGAGAATGACGTGGGACTTTGTCATGAGGGTACTGGAATTCGGATGTACGCGGACGAACACCCTGGTTATGACGCTAAACAGATCCAGACTACTCTTGCCAGTCAGCATAAGTAGTCGGAACAACCTGGAGACCATGGAAGGGTGCGACTTCAATCAAACAAGTCTTCCCCACTTAGATCAAGCAACGCAGCCTTGAGTTCAGATTTCGCGTGGTGGTCGCGTTGCCGTTCGGCTATCTGAACTCCTTTTTCGAAAATCGATTTTGCCCTGGCGGCGTCTCCGCTTGTACGGTATAAGCCGCCGAGGTGGTAGTACGTTCCAACATACTCGGGAGATTCCTCTACTAATCGCTCAAACTCACGAGTAGCATCGTCGAGACGGCCAAGCTTCCGATACTCAAGCGCTAGGGCAAACCGCGTAAACTCATCGGATGGATCGTCACCCAAGTAAGCCACGAGTACTTGAAGTCGATTTTCGTTCATCTCAGCTTCATTCATTACAGCAAGTTAGGGCTTCGACGGCCTTTTTTGAAATCCTACTTCAGGCCGACCGCGTGATCTTCTGTTATTCGGCCCGCCTGCGATTGTCGTTCTGAAAGTACACATGCTCAGGAGCGGAATAATAGTTGTCTACTGTATTCCGGATCACCGATTTTTCGCGAAATCCGTCAACAGCGGCATCCCGGGAGAGCAACCGGCCTTATTGTAAATGAGTCGTATGGGGTCCGCATTGATTCCAAAATCGACCAATACGGTGTTTTTGAGGCTAGGGAACGGCTTAACAGGGAATCTGATTTGTGCGGACGCCCGTTTTTGAAGGTGGCAATAATTCCTGAACGCGGTAAATACCTCCGTCCGATTAGTACAAAGCCATACCTGCACAACCAGGATGCATCCCCGATGAAGACCCGTCGATTGAAAAACAGGACAAATTTGATCCTCAATCATCCGTTTCGCACGATCCGTCCCGCTATCCTTCTGATTGTGGGCTTGGCCACGTTGCCGATGGGCACCGCTTTGGGTCAGGATTCCCCCGTCGACGTCCTAGTCACAGTCTTGCCTATCGAAACACTGAGGCTCTCAGATTTTGATCCGACCAACCCGGCGGCTGCTCCAGTGGTGTTCACGATGACGCTGCAGAACGACGACACTCAGCGCGATATCCGCGCCATCGTCAGGGTTACGGGAGAGAGAAGCGGTCTTGTCGGTACAGCGACGACCGACCTCGGTACTGTTTTTCCACAGCAGGTCCTAACGATTACCAATCGCGACTTCGGATCGTATGACCTCGGCGATGCCTCCGACGCTCTAATTGACTACGCGCTGGAACGAGGAGTTCTGCCGCCCGATCTGTATCGGTTTCAAGTGACAATTATCGAAAAGGGGTCAGGAACCGTTGTGGGCGAAGAAGCGACAGAGACAATCACGACCAATTCCGGCTCTCAAATCGATCTGATTGCCCCCGGAACGGAACTCGGCCAACCCCCTGATGAGCTTCCCTTCTTCACACCTGTATTTCTTTGGCAGGCTGACGGGAAGAGCTTCGATTTTGAGCTGTTTGAAGTAGTTCCCGGGCAAGTCTCCGGCGACGACATCGTAACCAATCTACCCGTTTTCACAGCCAATGAACTGGACCAGCCGACACTCGCCTACCCGAGTTACGCCGAGGAGCTCAAGCCTGGGGCAACCTATGCCTGGCGTATTCTCGTTAGAACCGTGGGCGCCGAGGGCACGGTGCGCTATCCCAGCAACTTGCTGTGGTTCAGAATTGAAGGAGAATCCACTGAGCAACCGGCAAACTCAAATGTCGTGATCGCGTCGGTCGAGGTGTCGCCACAGGAACGAACAATCAGTGTGAAGGAATCGGTTAGTCTTTTCGCGGATGTGATTGACGTCAACGGCGAACTGGTACGTGGAAACAGGATCCGCTGGTCAGTGATTCCTGAATCAATGGGCACGATCTCTAGTGACGGATTCTTCACAGCGGGGACGCTGGCAGGAGTGGCCGCCGTGGTTGCCGCCGCTGGTTCAAGGGAGGACTATGCTACGATTACCATCGAACGCCATCCCTTCGAAAAGCTCACAACCGATTCAATCTATGCAGTGATCGATTCACCGATGAACGCCAGTGCCCTTGTTGAACCAGCACCATTGTTCTCCTGGCATGTCGTTGGGGCCGATTCGATTGGACCGATTAGCTTTACTCTTACATTGCGAGAAATCGACGAGGATGGCGGAGAACAACAGCTTTGGGAACGATCGAGCACGCTGTCCAGCCTGCCGTACCCGACGGACGAACGAGCCCTAAAGGAAAGCAAGCGCTATTTGTTTGACGTTTCGGTGCTGGACTCCACCGGGGTTATTCGCGGGCAGGCCGAACAAGTCGAATTCGCATTGGCCCGGAATCCGAAGTTGTCCTGGGACCTGTACAATACATGGGATGATGCGATCCGTGAAGGGCGTGACACGAGTAGCGTAACTATTCTGACGCTCATTCAAACGACTCGCCTTTCACCTGCCGTCAGGCGCGGTATCGAGCAAGTCGGCGGCGTCGTTGAGGTTACTGAAGGACCTTGGGTCCAAATGCGGATTCCTTTCAGAAGCCTTGAGGCGATTGCTTCCATGCCGGATATACGGATGATGACGATCCCCGCCCCACACGTACTGTTTAATAGCGACGATCCGAATTCAGATACATCAAGTCACGTTACGGCTCTTCTGAAGGCTGATGCTGAGAAAGCTGATTCTTCAGGCACTGAACAGATACGGGTAGATGAATTTGCGCCCGTGAATGTTGCCGTCTTTGAGTTCGGATTTGACCGGATCGATATCGGAAATATCCTGGATCTTGACCGCGTACGTTTCCACACGTTTCGCCAGGACAACCGGATCGAGGGCTCCGGTCCCAATGATGCGCTTCACGGCGTGGCCACCGTTTCTGCCCTTGCTGAGCATCTCCCGCCCTCGGCCATTGTGCACTTGATCAATTTTGATACGGAGCCGGAGTTTCAACAAGCGCTTCGCTATGCGGTCGAAGAATTGGGCGTTCAGGTAATTAGTTGCTCGGTATCCTGGGCAAACGCATACGATCACTATGACGGCACATCCGCCTTCTCAACAGGCATTGCGGAAACACTCGGTGACAAAGCAGCCCTGGTTGTCGCCGCCGGCAACTTCGCTAAGAGTCACTGGGAAGAATCATTTGAGGACTCAAACACGGATGGTGCCCACAACTTTACGGCGGATAGCTCATTTCTTGAACTAAGACTTCGTGAGGGCCAACCGTACAACTTTCTGTTGAGTTGGGCAGATTGGGGTGAACCCCGGATGGATCTCGATCTTAAGATTCTTGGTCCGAACGGTGAACCTCTTTACGACGCCTACGGTCGCGAGATGGTATCTAAGAATCTGCAACGTGATGCACAGTTTGTGGAGCCACTTGAGCGCATTCGTTCATTTACACCGATTTATCCCGGTACTGAAAACTACAGGGTCCAGATCAGTTCAAACACGCCGGATCGCATAGGCGACGCCATCAATTTTGAATTGTACGTTTACCCGCCACCCATCTCCGCTTCCCCAAACGCTGAATCTCGCAGTAGCCTGGCGTCAGGCCTGGCAACTACAAATTCGGATGTGGTCATCCCCGTGGCGGCGGTCGGTTTTGCGCATAGTTCTCAAGGCCCGACAAATGATGGCCGAATTCGACCCGATTTTGCGACTATAGGAACACTGACGCTTGGTCGCAATCGCTTTGAGGGGACGTCGTTTGCAACCCCTCGGGTAGCGGCCATCCTAAGTAACATTTTGGCGAGAAACCCTTCGTGGACTGTGAAGGAGGCGATTAGCTACTTACGTTCTTACGCGTTACCACCAGATGGTACCGAAAAAGACAACGTGCTCGGATGGGGTACCATCAACGTCGATGCAGCCTTGGGTTCTCGCTAAAGGACACAAGGCCGCCGTCGAACGGTAAAGGCCCAACCGATTACACCCGATACTCTAGGGAGCGTCCCAAATAGAAGTCACGCTGCAACCAACGCCACCCTAAGAGAAAGACTCGCGCTAACGGCGATTTCCATGCCCGATAAAACGATCCACCAGAACGACCTAGACTGGGCCCATCGAATCCTCGACGGAGACGCTCCCGCGTGGAATGCATTTGTTGAGGCATTCTCGGACCGGGTGTGGCGCCGCTGCTGGACGCTTTGCAACGAATCTTGTCCATACAACAAGGCCCACGTGCATTGTGTGTTTCATTCGCTGGTGAAAGGCGGCGTAAACTCGGCCAGTGACGACCGCCCCGGGTGCGACGACGGACTCGAGATCTATGCGTTTACGTTTGAGTACCTGTTCAATCAGGCGAATCACACCGGGAAGCTCAAGCATTACGACGGTCGGGCAAAATTGGAGACGTTTGTTTCGACAATCCTGCACGGAAACCTGCGGACTGATTGGATTCGTCACAAACGAAAGGTGCGTGTTGACCAGATAACTCGACCAGCCGAGATACAGCGGCTCACTGAGGAGGACGGCCTGGTATATGAACAGATGGTATTGCAGCGCCCAACCGAGACGATTGCCCGAAAGCTTTCGTTCGATTACGAAACGGTACAGCTGGCACAGGAGCGTGTCACACATGCCCTGATGGCCAACGGCAACCTCCATCTGATCTTGCGGACGCCGGAAAGCGCCATCGACGAGTTTGACTGGAATGACCACGACACAGAGCCGCGGATTATTCCGTTGAAACGATCCGTCCATGATATCTGGGAATCGGTTGTTGCCCTGTTCGACCGTCTTCCGGCTGGCGAAAAGATTATGCTGGACATGATGTTTGACCAAGAGTTGCAAGCCAACGAAATACTGGAGCGTTGCACAACCCTAAACATTGACCTTCCCGTTAAGCCCCGAAGCGGAATCCTGACCATCCACAGTATTTATCAATCAGTAGACGCCATTCTGGCCAAATTGGGTGGATGGCTAGAGGAAGAAAACAGGCCAATGCTGAAAGATGCCGCGAATTGGCTCGAAAACGAGTCTGCAGATACAACCGTAACGGTCAAGGGACTGAAAACTTTACTTAAATCGATGGGAATAAGATCAAACGCTATTGATCCACCGTCCTTAAGTGGTACAGGTGGATAGCGGTACGGACTATGACCATGAACCTTAGGGATTGAACTATCCTGTGGCATAAACCAAAGCTTCGTAAACACTGTATTCATCAGGCATTAGCGTTAGCAGAAGGCTGTTAATCCCCGAAAACTTATGAGCAACGTGACCGAAAATATGGCTCAGTCCCCCTGCCCGACAAAGCAAATGTCGTTTGGAGACGCCGTTCGTTATCTGCAAGGCGGATTTGACGAGCCAATTCAACGTGCTATTGCGGGACATGTACAGTATTGCAATTCGTGCCAGGAACAGCTTGAGCACTTTCGCGCACTTAGACGATCAAGTGGACAACTGCTATCAGCAACACATATTGAAAAGGCCCCATCTGGCGACCAGTTGACGGACGCAA
>CBDTVC010000199.1:0-5877 GCA_965363925.1 uncultured bacterium
GTTGGCTAAGGCGGTGTTGAGCCGGGACATGGTACAGCCCATCCGTTGGATGGAAATCTTCGTGGCTGTGTGGGATAGAAACCGATTCCAGCCCCCAATGGCCGTTTTGGCATTGGAAAACTTGTGAATTAGCCGTATTCTAGTTGACTTCCATCGAAGCGAACATTGATAGTTACAATTGACGGTCCTGCCGGATCTGGCAAAAGTACCACCGCTAAGCTTGTCGCCCGAGAGCTCTCGTTTGGATATCTGGACTCTGGGGCGCTGTATCGCACCGTAGCGTTGAAGTGGTTGAGACTGGGCTCGAAGAGCGCAGTTCTTGGTCGCAGTGGGCCGGATGTGGCGAGTGATGAGAATCCAGGAGATTTGCAGACGGACGATCGGATCGGGGCTGAATTGCTCTCAAGTGCCGCGCATCGTGATGCATTGCTTCCGGATGCTGTGCTTCGAGATGAATTGTCGGCCCTCGTAAAGGGAGTGAGTTTGGAAGTTCGTGCCGATGCTGCAGGATCTTTGATTTTTGAGTTAGATGGAGAAGACGTATCGGGATTTATCCGAGACGAAAAGGTTGGAGCTGCGGCAAGTATTGTAAGTGGCTACAAAGTTGTGCGAGACCACGTAACTGAACTTCAGCGCAAGTTTGCAGAAGTGCTTGAAGGGCAAGATGTCGGCGTAGTTGTTGAAGGCAGAGACATTGGGACGGTCGTTTTTCCTTCAGCGGATGTGAAATACTTTCTTGAAGCTCGCCCTGAGGTCAGGGCGACGCGTCGTTTGGAAGAGCTACGCAGTAAGGGAGAGGTCGTTCAGTTTGCAGATGTACTGGAGAAGATCGTTACCCGCGATTTTCGCGACCGTAACAGACCATTAGCACCGTTGGTGCCGGCTCACGACGCGATTGTCGTCGATACGTCAGAATTGGAGCCTGCAGCGGTTGTTGGATTGATTGCAAAGACGGTTGCTGAGCGTCTCTTGTAAAAGGATTGGATCTGATTGTTTGAAGGACCTGGACTTGTCGTCCAGGAAGGAGGTATACAGAGTCGGGTAGGAGCCTGAGGCGTTTCTACAACGACATTTTGTTTCACTAAACACCACAGCGGGCTGGCGTACCTCACGACCTTTGGTCGAGCCTATGTCCGATAATAACTAATATGGCTGAAGACCAGCAAAATTTGGCGGAAACGGTAGCTGCGGAAGCTACTGACACCGCAACAGAGGTCGTCGAGGAAACTCCAACGACATCCACGGTAGAGGCGGACAAACCCGCTGAAGAAGCAGAAGCGGCTCCCGTTCGCTCTGATTCTGACTTACCTGAGAATCCCAGCATCGGATATAAAGGCGAAATTGTTGGCCGCGTCTTGAAGCTCGAAGACCTGGACATTGAGGAGCTCGGTGCTTCAGCAGAGCAATACAGTGAACTGGCTCGGATGATCGACCAGACGCTGACCAATGTTTCTGCTCACGAAATCGTTACCGGTCGGATCGTCAGTATTGGCGAAAAGGATGTTGTCATCGATATCGGCTTTAAGAGCGACGGTATTGTTTCTCGAAACGAATTCGGCGAGGAGCTCGAATCTGGACAGGAAGTTGAGGTATTCCTCGAGCGTATAGAGGATTATCACGGTCAACTGGTTCTTTCGAAAACCTAAGCGGACACCGTCAAGCGTTGGAGACGTATCGAAGAAGCATTTGAAGGTGAAAAAGTACTTGAAGGCACGATCGTTCGTCGGATTAAGGGCGGCATGATTGTCGAGCTATTCGACGGCGTTGAGGCATTCCTGCCAGGGTCTCAGATTGACGTGCGTCCCGTTCGTGATTTCGATGCGTATCTCGAAAAACGGATGGAGTTCAAGATCGTCAAGCTCAATCCTGCCAATGAGAACATCGTCGTTTCGCACAAAGCGCTTATTGAGAAAGACCTTGAGCAGCAGCGAACGTCGATTCTTGCAACGATGGAGCCTGGTCAAATCCTCGAAGGATCAGTCAAGAATATCACCGACTTCGGTGTCTTTATCGACCTTGGTGGTGTCGACGGCCTTCTGCACATCACCGACCTGTCTTGGGGGCGTGTTTCACACCCCTCTGAATTGGTTAGTCTCGACGAAACGTTGAACGTCGTCGTGCTGGATTATGACAAAGAACGCCAGCGGATTTCGTTGGGTCTTAAGCAGCTCCAAGCCCATCCTTGGGATAACATTGGTGAGCGCCTAACGGTGGCCGACACCGTCGAAGGCAAGGTTGTTTCAATAACCGATTACGGTGCCTTCGTCGAGCTTGAGAAAGGTATTGAAGGGCTGGTTCACATTTCCGAAATGAGTTGGACCGAGCACATCAAACACCCGAGCCAGATGGTGTCGTTGGGGCAAATGGTCAATGTCAAGATTCTGAACATCGATCACGATGGGAAGAAGATCTCGCTTGGCATGAAGCAGCTTGAGCCTGACCCATGGGAGAACATTATCGAGCGCTATCCGCCCGGAACTGTTCTTCGCGGCACGGTTCGCAATATCACGAACTTCGGCGTCTTTGTTGAGATTGAGCCGGGAATCGACGGGCTCGTTCACATTAGTGATCTCTCGTGGACCAAGAAGGTTCGGCATCCTGGGGAAATCGTTAAGAAGGGACAGGAGCTTGATGTTGTAGTCCTCAATATTGAGAAAGACGACCGTCGAATCTCGCTTGGACACAAGCAGGTTGAGACCAATCCGTGGACGCACTTCGCTGAAGTGTATGCGCCAGGATCGGACACCGAGGGTACGATTACACGAATCGAAGACGCTGGAGTTGTAATTCAGCTACCGCTCGATGTGGAAGCGTTTATTCCGTCAGGTGAGCTGAAAGCTGGTGAAACGTTCCGTAATTCTCTGTCGGTTGGAGACTCGCTAACTGGGCTGAAAGTCTTGAGATGCGATCCTTCGCAGAAGGAAATCGTCGTTTCCGAGGTTGCGACTGAGGTTCAAGCCGTACGAGAAGAGAAGGCTTCCAAGAGGCGAGACGAACGCACGCAGAAGGACAGTGAAGCGCAGGAGGTTCGCAAGTACACGCAGAAGGCTGCATCCGGACCAACAACTCTAGGAGAGTTGAGCGGGTTGGAAGCGCTGAAGGCCAAGATGGATGCTGACGAATCCAAGGAAGCCGAAGCTGAAGCCGAAGCTGAGGCTGAGGGTGAGGTCAAGGCCAAGGAAGAATCGGACGATGCCTGATCGGCACCGCGCTTGATAAGCTGGATTAAAAAGGGCGGCGAATTTGTTTCGTCGCCCTTTTTCGTTTCCACTCTGGCGGGCAGTCTTTCTCGAGATCCGAAAGTTGGCCGCAATTTTGAGCGGTTTGTCGGTCCGGGCAGCGATCGCAAACGATTGCGGTCTAGCCCCAGTTTTTGTTGAAGAGTCTTAATGTGAACATGAAAATGCAATTTGTGTACGTCGCGCTTGGCGGCGTGATCGGTGCCGTTCTGCGTTACGGGGCGTACGTTCTGTCGGCTGAACTTGTCGGAAGCAACCACGGCTTTCTGGTGACGGCATTTGTAAACGTACTTGGTTCATTCCTCCTGGGAATGGTATTGGGCTACTCGCAACATTGGATTCTCGACCCTCGACTTAGCCTGCTCTTGACGATTGGTTTACTTGGATCGTTTACAACGTTTTCAACGTTTGCGATTGAAGCCGTCCAACTACTCTCAGCGGGGAAACCGGGACTGGCCGCTTTGTTCGTCTTAGGAAGCACTGTGCTTTCGATTCTCGCTGCGTGGGGCGGATTGTCACTGTTCAAAAGTGTCACTGTTTAACGGGAACGCTGCCGGGAGTGTCAACGCCCAACTGAGTTTCTTGATGAGATCGTGACCGCCTTTGGTATTCGTACTGCGGCGCTTGGCAACATTCTAGTTTTAAAAACCTTCAGCGAAATTAATGGACAGGGAGTCAACCCTTTCGGCGATTGTTCGTGCCGGGCGTCTTTGGTCAGATCCCGATTATCCACCGAGGGCACAGGCGGTCGCAAAGACGCTCGAGGTCGACAACCGGTTTACATTGGAGTCGATCACGTTTGCGGTGAATCAGCAGGTGAACGAACTCCGAAAGGAAAAACTTGAGAAATGGAGTGAAGGGTCAGCAACTATCGGAGGTCGAACAATTGGCGCCTTGGTGTCTGGGAATGTTCCGTTCGTTGGCTTGCAGGATTTCATCGCCGTGCTTCTTCTGGGAGGCAGCTATCGCGCTGCTCTTAGCTCGAAGTCACCGTTTTTGCTACCGGCTTTCGCGGAAACGATCAGCGAATATTCTTCGATCAAGAGCTCGTTTGTTGACGGTGCGAATACAGAGCGATTGGAAAAGCTTGTAGAGACGTGCGATGCACTAATTGCGAGCGGATCAGAACGGACGCTCGCCTTGGTTCGCGAACGGTGTATCGCACGTGCCGTCAAACATGTCTTGTTCAGGAAGTCCACCTTCAGCGTCGCAGTTCTCACTGGCGATGAGACCATTGATGAGTTAGAGGGGTTGGCTGAAGATGCGTTTCTACACGATGGATTGGGTTGCCGAAGCGTCGCAATTTTTTTCGCTCCGAAGAACCTGCCTGTAGATGGCTTTCTCGAATCAGCAATTCATTTCAGAAGCGTATTTCCTGCGCATCCGGATACGGCAAAAGAATTGAAGACACACATTGCATTACTGGAAGCGACTAAGTCCCCGTGTGCGTATCCGGACGATCGGTCATTCTTGGTGAGTAAGGGTGAGGCTGACGTGTTCGGTCCGGGGCACGTGCGCTGGGTGACTTACAACGACGTTGACGTACCATACAAATGGATCGAAGAGAACCGTGAGCGACTTCAGCTAGTTGTTGCCGGTAAAGGGCCAGGGGATCGTTTGATGCACATTGTCCCGGTTGTGAAACCGGGCTCGGGCCAACGTCCTTCTCTTAACTGGTCCCCCGATGGGAATAGTGTTGTGGAGTTCCTGAGTCGGCTTGGCGAGGTATAGCTATTTCGCAGAGACTTTTTGCCAATTACGTGTCAATTTGGTTGATTGGGCAGTATAAAGTGATCGCTGGCATCGGTATTGCCTTATCTTAGGGTGAGGTTGGCGGGATTCACGGTTCAACACATGGTGTATGACTGATAGATCTGATACAGAAGGAAAGGTGCAGCGCTTAGCGGGTGAAACTCGAGCGCTAGTGGATGACGTTAAAACGTGGGTTGATCTAAGGCTGCAATTGACGCAGCTTGAGGTAGAGGGAAAGATCAATCAGGCTGGAGCCACAGGAATCGTTTTGGTCGTGGGGGCACTCGCAATCGTTTTCGCCCTTGTTGGTCTGGCGTTGCTGATTGGCGAGTGGACGGGGAGTTCGTATATCGGATTTTTTAGCGTAGCAGGATTATTGTTGTTGATTACACTGCTGGTTTGGCTTTCCAAGCCACGGATTGTTCAAATTGAAAAGAATCGTTCCAACAAGAAATGAATAGTACGTTCGAGATTTGATGGAAGAGCGAGTCGACAAGGCGTTGCCAAGCCAGAGTAAGGTTATTCTGAGAGATCATCCGGAATCGGACGGCGTTCGTCATTACGAATCTCAGGTTGCCAAACGACGTCCCACCAGGGATGAGGTAAAGGCCCAGCTTGATTCAAAAAGTGCCGAAATATCGGCTAGAATTGAAAGTATTCAGCACGATGTATTCGAGAGTGGCCAGAAGGTTAAGAGCCTTATCTCCGATAGTCCCCTTATACCGATAGCCGGAACACTATTGGCGGGTCTTGCCGTTGGCTTGATCTTTGGCGGAAGTCGCGATGCAAAGGCAAAAAAATCAATACGCTCGTCGGATCTCAGTGAGCTCCTCGTGCAGCAGGTGAAGGAGGCGGATGCGGCTGGGCAGGACCCTGTGGCAGCCGT
>CBDTVC010000200.1:0-5869 GCA_965363925.1 uncultured bacterium
GCTTCCCAGGCCGGCAGCGTATCAAGCAAAAAAGAGATGCGTTTGCTGATGTGCATCTAATAGGGGACGGTGGGATACTTTCCATTTAGGAGGCCTGTAGCCTGTCATCGAACCAATGTCACCGCTTGAGTGTGTACTTCTCCGAGTGCGGCAACCCGTACCAAGTAGATTCCGGCTGGTAGATGCGCCGCATCGAGCTGCATGGCGTGTCTTCCGGCCGGTAGCGTTCCATTGTAGATCGACTCCACGTGGCGGCCGAGTACGTCAAACACTTCTACACGAACATCGCCACTTTCGGCGAGCGTCAGGTCGAAGCGCGCCGACAAGTCGAACGGATTCGGGTAAATCGCCGAGATTGCGAATTCGTCGGTCAACGTGTCAAGTTCGTCGTCTGTCCCAACGAATACGTCTCCAACTCGAAGTTCGACAGGAACCGGGATGTCTAGTGAGTAGCCTCCATTGTTCAGCGTGAGCATCATCGTCGCTGTATTCAAACTATCGGATTCCGCGTCGGCGGCCAGTTCAAGAGTGATTGTCGCCGGCGCAGTGCCTGATGTCGCGGACACCTCAATCCAGTCGGTGGACTCGGACAGCGTCCAGGTCCAACCCGTCGCCCCGACATCGGGCAGGGTCAATTCTGCCGAAACAGTTCCTTCTCCCGTTGCTCCCGCCACGACTATTCCGGGTACCGGACTCGGGATGGCGGGGTAGCCAATTGTGCCATCGATTGTGAGTACAGGTTCGACCGTTCCTTCAAACGAACCGTCGCCATCAGCGTCGATATCCAAAGGCACTGAATCCGGCGTCCCGCCAGCGGTCAAGTTCAAACGTAGGGAGCCGCCAACATCGAGTTGCTGATCGTCGAAGAGAACGTTCCGGCGTACCTCATCCGGATCTTCGATTTGCATTCGGTAGACACGCGCAGTAATACCATCAACGGGCGCATCTATCGTAAGAGTATAACTTCTGTTCGTGGGAACAGAGACTGCCGCGCCATATTCGCCGGGCCAATAGCCGATGCCCTCGATGTCGTATTCGATCTGGCGGTAATCTTCACGTGAAACTGGACCGATTCGATTCCCTGCTGAGTCAACCACCGAAACAGAAACTGGACCGGATGCAGTGACATATAGAACTTCTGCACCTGGCACGTTAGATCGCTGAATACCGCTCTTGGAGGCACTACTTTGCCCGGAGACAACCTTGTACCCAGAGTGAAGCATCCTCTGAACGGCAGTTAGTGCGTCAATCGGTCCGTTGAGTTGATCTCGGCAGCCGTGCTCGATTATTCCTGTGTGCGTACACGTGTAGTATTGTGCTGGCTCGATCCACGGCGAATCGGTACCAGAAAAATCTTTGCGGCTGACGGAACGATCAGCTCCCAGCGTTGCACTCAGAAGTGGTACGGTTTCGTCACCGATGCCGAAGACTGGCAATTGGCGGTCTCTCCAGTTCCAATGAAAGAATGTGTCATCGTCCTCGCGCCTTACCGATGAACCCTCGTCGTCAAACAGGTGTTGCGGCCCACGAAACCATCCGGTTACAGTGGATCCGAAAATCGCACCAACCTGCCGAAATACCTGAGGTGGTCCCTCCCAGTTGCTCCAATCGTCGACGTACTTGTGTACGTTGGATTGTTGATCTTCCAACATCCATTCGTTTCGTCCTAATCCAAGCGAGTATCCGTTTTCATCCACCTTCTTTGCGATTACAAAAGCCAACGTTTCGTCGTAGGTCATCAAGGGCTTCCCGTAGAGATCCTGAAACAAAAAACCGTGGCGATGTCCCGTCGCATCCGGTTTTGCAGCCTCCCAATAGTTGCGAGACGGCATAAGCCCATACGATGCGGTCATGTTGCGTGCCATCTTAATCATTCGACCCCACTGGACATCGAAGCGCAGCGTCTTCTCGACGTCGAAAACGTAGCCGATAGAGTGAGCTGCCGCTGCCTTGCTGGCGCCCAAATATGGGGAGGCGACGTTTATCAGCCGGTGGACGTTGTCACGTGAATGAAGGGAATCGCGTCGAACGTACACACCCGAAACGAGTCCACCGTTGGAGTGGGTGACGATGTCGAGGTCGCAGGACTTTGCGACCCCCGTTCCATTGATGACACGATCCACCAGATCGCGTAGGTCGGTTGCCCGGTCGGCTGTGCTTGTTCTCCAGTCATAGGGAAACCGCCATAGGTCCTTCTCCGAGACCTCGTGATTTTGGCTGTAGCCGGCCACGAGGATCGACTGTATAGCAGCACCGTATATGGCAATCCCGCCAAACTCGACGATGCCGTCGACGGCAAGATTAAACTCGTTTGCTCCTTGTTCACTCAGCGCCATTTGCTCAAGGAACGAATTGGCGTTCAGGCGTGGATCATTTATAGGTATCCAGATATTGTCCCCGTTCGGATTCTTCAGCCACGATCCGCCAATTCCGGGTACGTAGATTACGGGTCGCATAAGCTGGGCAAGCTCAGACGTGTTGCCGTCAGTATCGATGGCCGCCGCGGTCACATATGTGCCGGCGGCAAGCGGTTCGTCAAGCCCAATCGAGAAAGCACCTTTCCCATCAGCAGTGCCGAACCCAACGGGAATGACCCATGCTGGCCAATATCGACCCAATTCGTCGCCGATTCCGAGCAGAACGCCTTTGGTCCGGTACACAACAACCTTTGCTCCCGGCAGGGTAGCACCCGCGACGCGCGATGAAGTAATCGAAAGCAGACGTGGAGGCGGCATGCCGCCATTCGGACCTTCTCCAGTGGGAACCCAGGGTACGCATGATGCTCCCGCGTCCGCTAAATCTATCGGAGATCGGGTAATTCCGGCATTTTCATCGTCTACTGCAATCTCATTTCGAAGAATTCGGATTCCATTCGTGGCATCTCCCAGAACGACGACGCCACCATAGACGCGGTTTTCGTCCTCTTCGGACTCACCTCCAATTGTCGTATCTGTCGCGCCGTTCTTTACGACTATGCCTCCAACGGTATTGGCCGCAATCTCTCCGTTCTCGCCAGGCAAAAAGCCGATCGAGGACCGCTGGACTTCGTGTTTTGTTCCGCCATCAAGACTCAATCCCCAACGCTCGAAGTCCGTAATTGCGAGTCCGAGAATCTGCACCTTGTCGGTGCCCACTACCGAAAGTCCATCAAGTATCTCGGCGCCGTCACCAGAAATATGCACAACTTCACCCGATTGAGTTGTCCCGTCGATCTTCATCGGCACTGTGATCGTCGGCAGCTTCTCGAGCGGGGCAATAATTGGAACTCCCGATCCCTCGATATTGAAGCCGATTATTGCGCCACCCAACTCAGTCGCCGTCTCGATGGCCGCGCGCAGCGTGCACTCAGGCACTTCAGATTGATCCTCTAGTACGATGACGTTGCCGGTCGAGCACATCCTGTCGGCCGGTGCGCCGTCGCTGCCGTCTCCTACTGAGTTGACAATAAGTATTGGCGGGATATTGGCGATCCACGCCTGTGTTTCACCGCTGACCGAATGCGGTCCCCTACCAACTAGTGCGCCGTTCGGCGACATGTAGTTTGCAAGAAATTCGTCCCGGTTAGTTGAAGTTGGATCCAGATCGAAATCAGACAAGTCCAATCCAAATTGAATTTGCAGTTCGTCGGTCAGTTTCTGCATTCCCCGAGACTCGGTCCAGAGAGTTGAGTATATGTGGCGCCTTGGCGGGCGTCCTTGCTCAGTGCCAAGAACGGTTAATCCATCACGCGATACAGATAACGCTTCTGTGCCGGGTATTGGGGCGACGCCGGCGGCCGCCGGATCCGCATACCCTAGCAGCGTAACCGTATCATTTTTCCAAAGGAACGGTTGCCACTGAGTCGTGGCAACCGTGGCAAAAGCGCTTTGACCAACGACCACCGTTCCGTCGGGACTGATATCGTTGGCCCAACCTGGGAATCCAAGATCCTGGTCTACGTTTGTGAGCGAATTGAGAAGGGAGACGCGATTGTGGTTCGGCCATAGCGAGTCATCACTTCCATAGCCAGCCAGCACTGATCCATCAGCAGACGCGTCGCTCATCCACAGGAAGCCGGGGGGCGGTGAGGTGCCAGTTACCGTATTTACTATTCGCACAATTTCCTGTACGCCGTTCACCCATCGGATGGTGTAGTATGAGTTCCCAACGTCTGTGAATAGGAGGAGTGTCATCACGACCGTACTGCCATCATTCGAAATTGCCTTCCCCTGATCCCTCAACTGGTTTGCGGCTGGAATCTCATTTGGGAGTTGAAGATCCGTCCTCTGCTTCGCGCGCCAGTTGTAGACAAACGGCTGTGCACATCTCCCTGTTAACGGACATCGGTTCTCCGACCCAAGCACAATTGCACCGTCGCCGGATAAACGCAAGTCGCCGGTGAGCGGAACGTTGTTCAGATCAAGAGAAACAACTTGACCGTCTACGAGGAGCGCAAGCCCAGCGCTATCGGTGAGCCAACCAATGGCGACGCTGCCATCGTCAGACGTGTGGTAGAGGACTGAGAATTCCGGAACAGCACGAAAGGACTGCGCCTGAAGATCGCTGATGAAAGTACAGGAAACAGCCAACGCGATAATTGCCGCTTTCACGAATGCCATAATTGGTCGTCAACTAGACTGAATGGAACAAGTATTTCCCGCACTGAGATTGGCGGTGGACGCACGAGGGATGAGTGTCCACAATACATACCGTATTTTTCTTCTGAATTGGCTCATGGGGAGCGCCAAAATTCTGAGAGCGGTTCGAGTATTAATTGGGGCAGAATCTTCGAGTATCGACTCCGGCACGCTACAGGTCGGCATCTTACCCTGCTTCACGCCAGGGCCTCCTGGTAGTCGCTTACAGTTTCGGCGGGTAGGCGAAAGTGTATCCTGCCCGCTGGATTGGGGCTTTTTGGGCCGAAGCGGCATTCTCCTGGACATGTCCTGAGCGCCGGGACTGTCGCGATGACTTTATCAGCAACACCCCGCAGGGAGATTTCCTGGCCCGGCCGAACGCGTTGACGTGCTCGGCCGACAGTTGCCGCGAAACGAGTGCGCGTTCTTGGTGCGCGTCCCGTAATTCGGTCGGAACGATCGCTTTGCCACGACAGCGTGTCGGATCCCCAGAATCTACTGCTCTCCCTTTGCCTTCTTAACCGCCTCGTCGACCATCTCTTTCGTCTTTTCCTGCATTTGCTTCTGAATGTCTGTCTGCTGCTGAATAACAGTACTGTTGATTCCACGTGGAGGTGGTGGAGGGATCACGTCCGGGCGAAGCGGGGCTGACTCCACCACGGTTGCTACCCATTCGCCTTTTGTGCCGATGACGAAGACCGTACCCGTAAGGCGATCAACTCGACTGGTCCGATGCCCGATCTGTTGCGCGTAGGGCCCGGTTCCGGCGGCGTATTCCTGGTAACGGGTTGGCCACACGAAGTAGGCCGCCAAGCCAAGAAGGAGGAGGAGTCCGAGAAATTTCTTCATGGTTTCCGAATCGAACGTTCAGTTGGTCGGGGCCGTATCTGTCATCGCTAAGCGACAACCACAAGCTCGCTAAGCACAGGGGAGACAGTGCTATATGGTAGCGTTGATCCCCGAGACGTCCAACGAGTTGCTTGTAAACAGTTCGGGTCGTTTTCGGATCTCGGTTTGCACGGTCCAAGAGGATTCAACCCCGCAGGGCGACGTTCGGTTCTCAGACGTTCCCTTTCAGCCTCAAAACTCTACGCCGATCCGAGCACCATTCGGTTCGCTCGGTCTGCGGCCCACTCTTGAAGCGATGCTGTGTATACTGCGACGCCGGTGAACGCGAGCGGTGCCAAGACGAATGTACCAGCTGAAGCCGCCGCCAACCTGGCAAATTGAGATTGCAGAATAACCTTGAACAT
>CBDTVC010000201.1:0-5868 GCA_965363925.1 uncultured bacterium
AATACTCTGTTCCGGCAACGTTTGTGGCTTCTACAAATAGGTCCGTATTGTCAGATTGGCCGCTGGTCATAGTCCACGCAAACGATTCGTTGTGTCCGATGATCACGCCGGGCGCACCCGGGACCGTCATCCCGCCGATATGGAATGACGGGCTTATTAGCTCGACCTCCATCGTCCTCGAAGGCTGGCCGATTTCTGGAGGACCCATCTGCGGCGCTCCCAGGAGCAGAACGTTTCCGGAGGTTGATTTGGTGGTTGAAATTCCTGCTGCAAAACTCCCAAACTTCGGCATTCCCGAGAGTGCTCGATCGCGAAGCTCGCCGACCGACTTCGTTGCCTCGGCTGATACGGACATTCCGGAATAGCCCCACGTTTGTGGGAGTGCGGTTGCGCCAGCGGCAATGGTTGTCGGGGCCGTCGGATCATTGATGGGATACTTCAGATCGAAGGCGGTTTGTCCCAACGTCGTCAATTCCGCCAGGAGGGACAATTCGTCGCCGCCGTTCTGGCCGAACCCGATCATAAACGCCTGAATGATTGCCACCAGATCCTCTTCGGTCCAGTCGACGACCGGAATATTCAGTGTCGCATATTCGATCGGTTTAAACGTGGCCGGATCAGAGTTGACATCCGCTTGATAGGCGTTCACGCCATCCTTGTAGGCGGTCAGCATGGTTTTTAGCTCGGCAGACAACGCATTGAATTGCGCAGTACGCTCGGCGTCGGTATAGACCAGCGTGATTGTCGCTTGATCGACAGAGAGCGACGACGGGCCGTAGATTTCAGCCTCGCGACCGAGCGCGATTCTTCGGAACGATTCCATCTGAAACAAGCGATCTTCGGCGGCGGCGTAGCCCTGGCCGTAGAACAGTGCGACCTCCGTTGAGGCGCTTATGTGGGGCACGCCGAAGGCATCGCGAGCGATGATGACGGACGTAAGGTCCGGCGCTGTAAGGGTGGTGTCTCTTGCGGGCTGTGCCATTCCCTGCAATGTCGTTGCAGCGGCAATTACCAACCAGAGGAGCGCGGTTTTCGTGATAGCCATCTTCGTTCACGTATGGGTGATAGGGGAACTCAAAACAAGGTAGTTGGATCAGATCGACGAAGCAATTGAGTGGTAGTACATGTAACTACAGGCGCTTTTCGCCCAAAATTTGAGATTGGGAGGTATAGAGGCCTTTAGCGGTGGGGGTTACAAATAGGCGCTAATGGACAGCATTGCAGACTTCGGCGCAGCATAGGATCGACGAATCCAGGCGCCACTTCGTGCCACAGTCGGGTAGGATGAGGCTGAGAATCTGGCCCAGGAACGTCTTGCATATTGCTGAGCGGGGCGGGCGCAGCGTTAGAGCGCAAACCTGGTCTGAACGTGATTCAATCTCGAAACAATCCGCGCGGCTCAGCCAGCGCTGCAAAAGGTACCGCCTCCACCCCGTCCCCCACCGAGTAGCGCTTTCGTCCCGGATACACGATAGCGACTCGTTTGAGTCCGAGATCTGTGAGCGCCGTCTGAATGGACTTTGTCAAACGTGGCGCATCGGTACGCTTGCATTCGACCCCGTACAACGAGCCATCGATTTGGAGTACCAGGTCGATTTCCGCGTCGCTGTAGGTAGACCAGAACGAAGCGGTATCGTGCTCGACTGTCGAAAGGATTTGTTCGATTATAAAACCTTCCCACGACGCACCAACTTTGGGGTGGGTGACCAGGTCTTTTTCTGATCGGATCCCGAGAAGCTGATGCATTAGCCCAGTGTCGCGAACGTAGACTTTTGGCGCTTTCACCTGGCGCTTTCGCAGGTTAGCGTGGTGGGGCTGGAGTTGCCGAACCACCAGTGCATCCGTCAACAAGTCGAGTTGACGACGGGCAGTCGACTCGCTTACACCGAGTGCGCGTGCATGCTCTGCCGCGTTCCAAATCTGACCGTGATAGTGTGCAAGCATAGACCAGAATCGTTGCAATGCAACGGCGGGTACGCGAACGCCCCATTGCGGGAAATCCCGCTCAAGCAGTGTCTGCACAAAATTCTTTCGCCAAGAAAAGCTGTCATCCTCTGAACTGGCAAGAAATGAAAGCGGCAATCCGCCGCGGAGCCAGAGCTTGTGTTCGACAGCCGGGCCCACTTCGGCGATTGTGAACCCACCAATGCTGATTCGTTCGACACGACCCGCCAAGCTTTCAGACGACTGTCGAAGAAGGTCGCCGGATGCACTACCCAGAATTAGAAATCGTGTGTCGGATTGGTCTCGGTCAGCCAAGACACGGAGCACCGGAAACAGGTCTGGTCGTCGTTGTACTTCATCGATCACGACCAGGCCCTCAAGGCGCTGCAGCGCGGTCAGTGGCTCTTCAAGCCGAACGAGCGCCGTTGGGTCTTCGAGGTCGAAATAGTTGACCGAATCGGGGGAAAGGAACTGTCTGGCGAGCGTGGTTTTGCCGGATTGACGCGGTCCAACGAGGACCACAACGCGGCTCCGTCCGAGAGCGATATCAATGGCAGACCGAATAGAAGGACGCTCTATCATTCAAAAATAGCATTTTTACTGAAAATCCCTCACCTCATGACGGATTTTCAATATTAATGTTCCACCATTATCGATTTGCCTAGCCAACAACGGCACAGCATGTACCGACGCAAGCAATGCAACAGCCATCCCCACGCCGCCCAACAGGCCCAGATCCTGTAACCCATCGAACCGCGCGAGCCCGAGGCAGGCAAACGCCGCAATCGATGTCAGCGTGGTATACGTCAATCCCGACCCAGCCTCTCTGAATACGGATGTAATAGTCTGGCCCGTTCGCAGTCGGTCCACGATATGGATCCCGTCGTCGATGCCGATCCCGATCAGCAGTGGCGCGATCGCAAGCGTCATCATGTTCAACTCGATGTTCAGCGCAGCCATCATCAATAGCGCGGCGCTCACGCCACACACTGGCGGTACCAGACAGAGAAGCACGAGCCGCGGATTCCGGAATTGTAACAGCAGCAGCAAAATGACCAATACACTTGCTACCGCGACCGCCTTGAACAACTCTGCTGTTAGTGCCTGCTTGTGATTCACGGAGCTGAGTGCATCGCCGATCAGCCGCGTGCCGTCAAGCTCGTCAAAGTCCAGCAGGCGCATCGTATCGCGCAGCGGCTCGAGTGCATCGTTGGCCCACGGGAATCGCTTTGTATAGAGGTAAGAAATCGCGACGAACCCGCCGCCAACGGAAACGAGATACCGATCCATTTCACGCGGAAGGTCATCAAGCGTCACACGGCTGTTTGAGACCGGCGCTGACGGTAAGAGGTACTCCGCGATCGCATCGCGGTATTCGCTGGTTAAGTGAGGATTGCTGACTTCAGCTAGTGCAACTGCCGCATCATAATCCGCAACAAAACGAGCCCGCGTGAACAGTGAACCCGATTCAGCCAGGTAGTCAGCGTTTCGATCCTGTTGGTCTGCAGGTGGCAGCCAATTCGAAAGTGACTCGACTGTGACTACTTCCGCCCGTTGTGCCCCTGGTCGGAGCCGGGAGATCGCTTGGCGGTCTCGCTCAATGGCTTCCTCCCGCGTATCGCCACTGCTAACAAGTAGCAACGGCGCAAAAGAAATGCCGAGGGATTCGTTCAGCCTGTTGAGCTCTGCTGTCTTGGGGTTGCCGCGCAGGGCCAGACTCCATGGATGCGGTTCGAACTCAATTGACAAAGCAGCGGGTAGCGCTGCGGCAACGAGAAGGATCCAGACAACAAGTCCCCTTTGGGGTAGCCATTCGATCCAGCGCACGGACCATGGAATCACGCCCGTCCCCTTGCCTGCCCCCTGAAGTTTCGCGACCTCGGTGTCGCTCGACTCACTTTGTCGTCGACCCTGTATCCGATCGGTCCAAAAAAGAGCAAGAGGGAGGATGATAAACGTACCGATCAACGTTGCGATTATTCCGACGCCAGCCATGACCGCGACCTGTCGGGTAACCGGGTATGGAAGAATGCCCATCGACAAAAACGCAGCCGTACTGGTCAGTCCCGACAACACGATCGCCCGGCCCGGTTGACGAAGTGCAAATGAGATGGCTTCAGCGGCGGGATGAATCGAATCAGGGTGAGCATCAGGATAATTCGAATCAGCGGGAGCATCAGGATGAATCGAATCAGAGTGCGCATCAGGTTGACCATCCGGATAATGCGAATCAGGGTGAGCATCCGGATAATTCGAAACGCCACGAGCGACCGAGGCAGGAGTGGTCGCTTCAACTGCAGGACCCGCCGAGCCGTGATGGCTCAACGACTGAGCGTGTCCTCGCCTTCCAATCACCAGTCTGTAATGGGTAATCGCGTGAATACCAAAGTCCACGCCGATTCCTATAAGCACGCCAACAAAGACAAGCGAAAGCGTACTAACCTCGCCCCAGATCAAATAGCCGACCGCGGCAGCAACAGCCATCGCGAAGCCGATCGGCAGCAATATTTGAACGGGTACGATGAGACTTCGAAAGAACACAATCAGAATCAGTGCAATGACGATTGCCGCAGATAGTCCGATTCGTCGGACGTCGTCGCTCAACGTGGATGACGCGGATGCGTAGCTGATCGGACGTCCAATGACTCCTATCCGCACGTCGGGTATTGCACTCGACCACCGATTGTCTGCAGAAACGTCTGCTACGAGTTGCTCGAAATCCTCCGTGACGCGTGCCCATCGTTCGACGGATTCGGATTGCTGCTCCAGATCCGCTACAAGAAAGAATCGCTGCTGCCGGCGATCTGAGTAGTAGCCACTCGTTGTCCGGATCGGAGAGGAGCCGGTGATCCGTCCAGCAGTCGTTGCCGCTATTCCCACCACACCGAGCGGGTCTTCCGGCAGACGGAACGTCCTCGAGGCGACCGTGGGGACCTGGGTTGCGTCTTGGGTACCGCCGGCCGCCGTGCGCTGCGGCTGGCCTGCAGCAACAGATCTCTCAATCCCCTCCCGACTGATCCGATCACCGATCAGCTTCAAATGCTCAGTAGGTAGGTACAACGCCAGCCGTTCCGGCAACTTATCAGCCAGATAATCGGTGAGTTCGCGCGATGGACCAGCCCGCACCTCACTTACACCTGGAATCGAGGCGGCTCTCGAGGACAGTTCCTCCATCAGCGGGCCAGCCACATCGATGTGGATCGTGTCCGGTGCTTCGATATAGACGACAATCCGCCCAGCACCGCCAAAGCGCTGCATCAGGGCAATATCGACGGAGTCCGGCGCTGCTACCGTATCTGGCAGAAAGTCCGCCTTGTCCAGGCGCGTCGACAATTGGGACCCGACGAGGAGACAAACCGCAAACACCACAATCGCAAAGAACGTCCAATAGCCGCTACGGCGGACAACACTGGATACGCAGGCAGTAATCAGTCGGTCAATCATCTGATTGGTTGGGCCAAACTGTCAGGCTCAGAAGGATATCGTCAAACTTACGATCGCAAACTGGACGGTGTTATATGTATTGCCTTTTGTTGCTGCAACAGTCATTCTCGCATCGATTTCAGAGGCGGGACAGACTGCTCGAACTATACCTTGGTACCCAAGCAGTTCGAACTTGAATCTTTACTCTTAGAGTCCATTCAGTTACTTTGTATGGAGACAAAGTTTCATGTCTATTATCTAGGTAATCCTATGCGTACGATTCTATCGCGTCGCGCTCTCTCCGCTGTCGGCATCGCTTGCCTGATCAGCCTTGGCCTATCTGCCTGCGACCTCAACTTCGTTGGTGACAAAGAGGTCAACGAAGAAACTATCCACGAGTTCTATACCTCGGATGCCCCGTTCATCATGCTTGACGCGGCGAAACGGTTGCTCGATGCCGTTGGCGGTCAACAGGTATCTGGCGTCACACTTACGCCGTCG
>CBDTVC010000202.1:0-5861 GCA_965363925.1 uncultured bacterium
CGGGATACATCTTTCTCCGCATGGATGGACAGACTGATACCGACGATGATGGTACGGTCGACTCGGATTGGGACGTACACCTCGGAACGGGAAATTTTCTCAAGACGGTGACGCTGAACAATTCGTTTACGGTTGAAGCGGATGAGGACATGGATCTTCAGCTTAACATTGACTATGCAAAGTTCTTGACCGGGCTCGACTTCAGCGATCAAGCCAACCTGCTCTGTCACACAATGGACAACCTTCCGGTTGCCCAGATTGTTGGTGGAAATATAGCGAGTGCATTTTCATTTGAGGGCACTCGGAAGAAGTAACCTTTTACAGGTCATTCGAGGGGGGCAGCGGCTCCCCTCGAATCCTGTACTCTCAATGAAAAGAGCCTTGATACTGCTGTTGCTGGGTGGCACCGTTGCTGCCTGTGACGTTACTACATCCGACACGGATGAGACGGTGTCCGTCCGTGTGCTGGATACGTTTGATCCCGTTGTAGTACCGGATCACAATCCGTTGACGCGTGAAAAAATTGCTCTGGGTCGACGACTGTTTTTCGATCCTGTCCTTTCATCGGATGCGTCAATCTCGTGTGCAAGCTGTCATTTACCGGAAAAAGCATTTGCTGATCCGCGCAGGTTAAGTGGTGGTGTGGAGGGGCGAAAGGGAATTCGAAATTCTCCGACGCTCGTGAACGTTGCGTATCTCCGCGAACTGTTCTGGGACGGCGGTGCTCTTACGCTCGAGAACCAGGTTCTGGCTCCGCTGCAAGATCACAATGAAATGGATGCCGATTTAGACATCGTCTTCGAACGTTTAAATTCGGATTCGAATTATCGGGATGAATTCCTCAGCGTTTTTGGTGAAGGCCCCTCGGTGGTGACACTAACCCAGGCCATCGCGTCGTACGAACGGACAATCGTTAGCGGTGGTTCGAGGTACGATGCTTACCTGTCGGGCTCAGCCTTGGCGCTTACAGTTGATCAGCAGTCAGGGCTTGAGCTCTTCAGCGGCAAAGCCGGATGTATCTCGTGTCACGGTGGCTTTCTGTTTACGACATCGGAATACTTGAATAACGGTCTTGAATTCACTCCTGCAGATTCAGGGCGAGCGAGGATCACTCTGAATCCGTCCGATGCGGGACGTTTTCGAGTCCCGTCGCTCAGGAATGTGGCCGTTACGGGACCGTACATGCACGATGGTCGACTAGCATCGCTGACGCAAGTTGTTGAGCATTATGACCGGGGCGGCGAAGCCGTCCGCAATAAAGATTCGCGCATTGGTCCACTGGACCTAACTGCAGACGAGCGAACGTCGCTGGTATCGTTCCTCCGTTCTCTTACAGATGAAGAAATCCATGAAGGAAATCAGTAGCGGCAGAATTGCTCTACGGTTTGTGGGCTTGGTGATGATAACCTCGTTCGCGGCCTGTTCTCCGGGTATTACGGAGACAGAGTTCTACAGTCGGCATCCCGACGATATCCCGGTTGATGAAGTTGGTCCCAAGCTGATTGCCGAGGAGACCATTGAAGGGCAGGTGATCTCCTTGTGGCACAACGAGACAGCGCACGTCGGCTATAATCGATTGTTGGTGCGCGTCAAAAATGCCGCGACGGGAGAGCCCGTTTCGGGAGCGATCGTAACGGCGCTGGCTACCAGGCAAGACGGCGATTTGACTCTTGAAGGTCCGATCGTTGACGGTTCGGTTTTGGCCGACGAAAATGGTGAGGCCGAAGTCGGGGTGCTGTTTCTCCAGCCGTCGGGAGTCGATCAGACGTGGGACGTTCATGTTTCCGCGGAACTCGCCGGAGTTAAGCGAGCGGCACTATTTCATTTGAACCCGGTTGACGCGATCTGGTCCCAGTACTTACCGTCAGTCGGGTACTATATCGTTTGGATAAAACCCCTGTCCCCACAAACTGGTGACGCGCCGCTGGAGCTGGCGATCTACGAAGCCAGCGGCAGCGGCTTTCAATCAGTGGACGACCTACAGATTGACTTGTATCCGTATATGGACATGGGCGGTGGAGATGGACACAGTACTCCCTATGTCGCGCCAGAACGCGTTGATGCAGGTCTCTATCGAGGTCGGATAAACTTTATTATGGCGGGCGGCTGGGACCTTACGGTCTATCTGCGCTTTGCTGATCAGTCAGTTAGCGAAGTCGTTTTTAAGGGCTTCACGGTGAAATAGATGAATCAGCTTGCGAAGAAATACCTGTTACTCAGCGTTCTCCTGTTTACATGCGTGCCGATGTTGCTTGCAACAAACCAGGCGTCGGCGCAAACCGTCGTTCGTGGTATGGTGCATGATGGAGAAACCAATCATCCGATTCCTTTGGTGAACGTTTCGATTCTTGGGACGGAACGCGGTGGCGCGACAGATGAGCATGGAGAGTTTCGGTTTTCGCTTGCGCCAGGTACCTACAGTCTGTCGCTGTCGGCAATTGGGTACGAAAAGCAGGTGAAGTCGATAACGGTGTTGCCAGCTGATAGCAACAACGAGCCGGTAACGGTTCACGTGGCTTTGTATCCGTCTGAATTGCTGTATCAGGAAGTAATGGTGGAGGGAAGGCGGAACAAGACAACGGATCTCGCCGCCAACGCGACATTGAATTCCACGGAAGATCTGATGGACCACGTACCCGGAGTTGACTTCCTGGTGCGAGCAAATTTTGCGTGGGAGCCCGTCATCCGCGGTATGAACGGCGGGCAGGTTGGCCTTGTCATTGATGGCGTAAAGGTCATTGGGGCCTGCGTCGACAAGATGGATCCTACTTCCTCGTATGTTGAGGTCGAAAATCTTGAGAAACTCGAGCTAACGAAAGGAGGGTTTGATCTCTCAAAGTCATCACAGATCGGCGGTACGATCAATATGGTGACAGAAAAGCCATCTTTTAATCGTTCGTTTTCGGTGACAGCCGAATCGGGTTTCGAATCTTCAGCATCGCTTCGCCGGGTTCGGGCCGTGGTGGGCGCGAGCCACAACAACACAAGCGTGCGCGGCAGTTTCTCTTACAAGAAGGCAAACGATTTTCGCGCCGGTAACGATACTGACGTTCTAAACTCAGGGTATACAAAGAACAATTTCAAAGTGGATGCTACCCAGCGCTTGGGTCTCGGGCATTCGGTTACGGCGTCAGCACTGGCTGACAACGCGTGGAATATTGGTTACCCCGTGCTGCTCATGGACGCGACTCTTGCTCAAGCGCGTATTTTCAGTGGCACGCACAATTGGACGACGGCGTCACCATCCTCGATAATCCAGAACGCTGAAACGAAACTCTACACGAATACCGTTGATCATTGGATGGACGATTATGCTCGGAACGTTGACGAGCGAAGAGTCATGCGTTCGATGAACATGCCGATGTATGGATCGACCAGGACGACCGGCGGCATCAGCTCCATTGCAGCCAGGAGCGGAAGGCATTCCTTCGGATTAACGCTCGATGGGTACCAAACCAAAAGTTTTGGCGAGATGTGGATGTTCAGTACGCTTCCGAACATCCCGGATATGTATCTGCTGAACTTGGGTGACGTGGTCGTCAACAATGGCGCGATTGCGGTCGAGCATCGGGCGCAAGTGACAAGTTCGCTGCGCACGCAACTCAGCGCGCGTTTTGACTATTCAATCCGGGACGTTGAGAACGAACAGGCTCAGTCAATATTGGGTGGGAGGTGGGGTCTCACTTCGCTGCAGAAAAGATATTCAATTCCTGGTGTTTCGGGATCTGTCGAATATGCGGTAGCGACCGGCACATTGGTCAGACTTTCGGTCGCAAATGTCGGCCGATTGCCCACGCACGTCGAAAACTATGGACACTATATCTACAACTATGTAGACGGCTATTTCTATTCGGGTAATCCCGGACTTGCACCGGAACGAAGTATTCAGGTTGAACTCGGTTCGGAGCGTATCACGTCGAAGTACGGGGTTAGAGCAAACGTATTCTACAATCGCGTTTCGAACTACATCCTTGGACGATCAGACAGCGGACTTGTAGAAGATGCGGGGACCTATCGGTTCAGGGTTTTTGACAATATTTCAGCAGCGACTCTGATGGGTTTTGAACTCAGTACTGTTTACAGCATCGTACCGGAAGTTGAGGCGAATGCGTCTGTTTCATATACCAGAGGACAGAACCTGGAGTTCGACGAACCGTTGCCCCTAATGCCGCCGCTGGCCTTGACGGCGTCAATTAGGTATTCCAATGCGGCAGGTTGGAATGCTGAGGTAGAGGGCCGGGGAGCTGCGCCTCAGAACAGAGTGTCGAGTCGGGCTGCGAAAGAAGACGGAACGGATGGGTATTTCGTCGTCAATCTTCGTGGTAACTACCCTGTCAACAATCGAGTTGAGATAAAAGCAGGTGTCGATAATCTCTTCGATTACTACTACAACGAGCATCTTTCGTTTGGTAACCTGGCGTCGGTTGGCCGAAACGTATTTGCAGCGATCGTTGTCCGGTACTGAGTAATCCGAGCTAATCTTTTGACGCCTGGGCTCGCTTTCGAACATTTGGGTCGAGATGGCGCTTGCGAAGTCTCAGGCTCTTGGGTGTGACCTCCATCAGCTCATCTTCCCGAATAAACTCGATTGATTCTTCGAGTGACATCCGACGCGGTGGGATCAACTTTTCGAAGTTGTCGGCAGCTGCGGCCCGCATGTTGGTGAGCTTTTTCTCTTTCGTAATATTGACGTCGAGGTCCTTGTCCCGGCTATTTTCGCCGATGATCATCCCGTTGTAAACTTCGTCCGTCGGGCCCACGAATAGTTCACCCCTTTCCTGGAGGTTCACGATCGCAAAGGCGGTTACTTTTCCAGTTCGATCTGAGACGAGTGCTCCGGAGGTCCGATGGACAATGGTGCCTGCCCAGGCTCGGTATTCGAGAAACATGTGAGTCAAGATCCCTGTGCCTTTGGTATCTGTCATGAACTCGGTCCGATAACCGATTAGCCCTCGGCTTGGAATGTGGAATTCGAGTCGAGCCCGACCTGAGCCATGGTTGACCATCTTGGTCATTATTCCTTTGCGCTGGCCAAGCTTTTGAACCACGACACCCATGTAGTCTTCTGCGACATCAACGAGTGCAAGTTCGTACGGTTCGTGTGTCTTTCCCTTCACCTGCTTAGTGAGCACCTGTGGCATGCCCACGCAAAACTCGTATCCCTCTCGACGCATTTGTTCGATGAGGATCGCCATTTGTAGTTCGCCACGACCAAATACGAGAAACGTGTCCGCAGACTGTGTTGCCTCGACTTTCATGGCCAGGTTCGTGGAGGCCTCGGTCATCAAGCGATCACGGAGATTCCGCGAAGTTACATACTGCCCATCACGTCCACTGAAGGGTGAGTCATTGATCCGAAACTCCATGGACATCGTTGGCTCGTCAACATGCAGTGCTTTAAGCGGCATCGGGTCTTCACCTGCCGCAATACTTTCGCCTAAGCCGATTCCGCCCATGCCGGCAATCGCAATGATGTCACCGGGTGTTGCAGATTCTACTTCCACTTTGCCAAGTCCTTCATAGTTGAACAGGGCTGTAACGCTGGCCTTTGTAAACGTGCCGTCGCGGTGGCAGAGCGAAACGACCTGTCGGTTGCGGAGGGTTCCGTGCATCACGCGGCCGATTGCCAATGGGCCCCGGTATTTATCTGGTTGAACATTTGTAACCAGAATTTGGAGCGGTCCTTCAGGGTCGCCTACAGGTGCAGGAACGTAATCAACGATCGTGTTTAACAGAGGGCTCAGGTCAGTTAATTCGCCGTCCGGGTCAGTCTTGCATTGTCCGTCTTTGGCCACCGCATAGATAACGGGAAACTCGATCTGTTTGTCTGATGCGTCCAAGTCAATGAACAGGTCGTAGAC
>CBDTVC010000203.1:0-5857 GCA_965363925.1 uncultured bacterium
CACTGATGATCTCGGTCAATGCCGCCAAAGACATCCGGGCCACGTTGAAGTGGATCAAGGCGCGAGGCCTCGACAATGTCATTCTTTCGGGAGTTTCGGAAGGTTGGCGGGTTGCTGATGAAATTGCCGAGGCTGGGGTCTCCTGCCTGGTCGGTCCTGTACAATCAATTCCAACACGCCAATCGGATCGATATGACAAAGCGTATGCGAACGCCGGATTGCTGCACGCGGCTGGTGTCAGGGTCGCGCTACGAACGGGTGAAGCAGAGAATGTTCGCAACTTGCCGTTCCACGCAGGATTTGCGGCAGCGTACGGTCTCGGAAAAGAACAGGCGCTTCGCGCGGTTACAATAGACGCAGCCGCAATCTTCGGGGTCGACGACCAACTGGGGTCAATTGAAGTTGGCAAAGTGGCCAACTTGATCGTCACGGATGGAGATCCGTTTGAGACACGAACACAGATCAAACACGTGTTCATCGGCGGGTATCGGATCAAAATGGAAAGTCGACAGACGTTGCTGTACGACGAGTTCTTGAACCGCGATCCGGGTTTGAAGTAATTCCTTCTGGCACCCGACTTGTAATTGCAGGCGACTCGACCCGAAAACCGTTACACAACCTGCTTGAACAATGCTCCTTCGAGCGTAAGCCCTGGGCCAAAAGCGACCGCTACCCCAGCGTCAAGGCCAGTCCCACCCGCGGCAAGGTTCTCACGGTGTTGGGACAAGAATCGTTCGATCACAAAGAGCACCGTGGGGGAACTCATGTTGCCGTGCAGGCGCAACACTTCCGTGCTGTTTCTGACATCCGCGTCGCTTAGTCCGAGCACTTCCTTCGCTTTGTCGACTATGGACCTTCCACCGGGGTGGATTGCCCAGAAACCAATTTCGTCACGCGTTAGTCCTCCAGTGGCGGCCAGCTCATCAATGAAGCCGGGCAAGTTTCGACCAAGAACAATCGGAACGCGAGAAGACAACCCCATATCGAAGCCGTTGTCGCCTATATCCCAGGTCATGTGTTCCATCGAGTCATCGTCCAGCTGACAGTGACTCGATACGTACGACAATTCACCGCTCGAATCGTCGCGAGTCCCATTGGAAAATACAGCCGCCGCAGCACCGTCGGAGAAAAGTGAATTGATGACGGCATGTTCCATAGAATCTGAAACCCGGAAGTGCAACGTGCAAAGCTCAGCGCAAACAAGAAGGACCGTAGCATCTGGATTGGCTCGGCAAAAGGAATCGGCCACGCGCATTCCGTTGAACGCCGCATAGCAGCCCATAAACCCGATCATTGTCCGTTGCGTCGACGAACTCATTCCTAAACGTTTCACTAATTCGATGTCGATTCCGGGAGCAAAGAAACCAGTGCAAGAGACGGCCACGACGTGGGTTATATCGGATGGATTGATCCCGGCGTCTTCAATTGCTTTGCGCGCAACGGACTCGGCAAGCGGCAAAACTTGGTCGCGATAAAGCTTGTTGCGCTGCTTGGTAGTTGGTGCGGGTTCAAGGGCCCAATTCTTTGGAAAAAAGGTGAAGTCCTTGGGCTCAAGCGCATAGTCCGAAACGCATGTATAGCGATAGTCGATAGATGACCGCTCGTAGAGTGCGTCTATCCTGTTATGTATCGAATCCGGCAGACCTTCAACCTGCTTCATAAACTCAGCGGCATACTTCTGGCTTCGCTTTAGAGGCGGATTACCTGTCGCGATGGATCGGAGAACGGTTGGCATAGGGTGAGGCTGGTAGGCGGATCTGCGATGAAGAAATGAGCACCAATCGGATTTGATGCCTACTCGATTCGGGAGCCAGTCCAGGACTCTGCTCGAGCGGAAAAGTAGGTGGTCGAATCAAAAACGAGGACGCGTGCGGCCTTTATGTTGGTTGTGGAGGCAGGCCGGTCTGGCAGTGTTCAGTGGATGTTACACGTCGGAGCAGAATGAGTTCGTTGAAGCCTTCTGTAGATTCTCGATCAGACCTTCACTTAACGCCGACCAGCAAGTTAAAGCCCTAGCGTCTTTGCTTCGTCCCAGTGCTGATCCATCTCCGTCAGCGACGCCTCTTTAGGAGACGATCCGGATTCACTTAATCGTTGCTCCACGTGCACAAATCGACGGATAAACTTCTGGTTGGTGACTCGCAGAGCATCTTCCGAATTTATCCCATTCAGGCGAGCAAAATTCACCAAGGCAAACAGGAGGTCGCCGAATTCCTCCTCCTTTTCCTCTTGCGACCCATCAGATCCAGCGGCTGATCGAAACTCTTCAATCTCTTCGGTGACCTTACTGAAGGCCGCCTCGCCATCAGGGAAGTCGAAACCGACACCAGCGACCTTATCCTGTATCCGGAACGCTCGAAGTAACGCCGGTAACTCAGCCGGAACACCTTGAAGAACAGACTTCCGCTTTCCTCCACCCTCCTTCGACTTGATGTCTTCCCAGTTCGAAAGCACCTCGCCCACGCCAGAAACAGCAACATCACCAAAAACGTGTGGGTGCCGCCTCACCAGCTTGTCCGTTAGTGAATCAATCACATCCCGCAGTCGAAACCTTCCATCACCCTCGGCTATTGCAGCGTTGAACAGGACATGAAGGAATACATCTCCAAGCTCAACTTTTAATTCATCGAAATTCTTGTTATCGATCGCTTCCACAACTTCATAGGTCTCTTCGATCAGCAGATGCTTAACCGACTCGTGTGTTTGCTTCCGATCCCACGGGCAGTCACGCCTCAGTTGCCGCACGATTGCAACAAGGTCGGCGTAGGCTTCCAGGTCACTTGGGGATTCCGAGAAGGAAGGTTCGTAGATTTTTTCAGACATCGATGCAGGTTCGTCGGATTCTGGTATTGCGAGAGTGTAACGCTCTTGCCGTAAAGGTACTGAATCGACAATTCGATCAGGACGAAGGTACGACTGGAGGAAACCCTGCTGAGGCACTTTGATTCTGTCTAAACCTTACCCGAAGCATCACGCGAATCGATTCGGGAACCTGTCGGCGTATAACTATTGCGAACATTGAACAACCAACCATTCCGATAAAACAGGAATCAAAAATCGACTATATGAACACGCAAACAGCAATATTTGGCGGTGGATGCTTCTGGTGCATAGAAGCAGTAATTCAGCGACTGATGGGCGTAGAAGAAGTCGTCTCGGGATACGCCGGCGGGACAGTCAAGAACCCAGCCTATCGCGAAGTCTGTTCGGGAAATACCGGGCATGCAGAAGTCGTCCAAGTGACGTTTGATGCGGACATAATCAGCTTCGAAGACCTGTTGACGCTTTTCATGGCGAGCCACGATCCGACAACACTCAACCGTCAAGGTGGTGATGCGGGCACGCAGTATCGCTCTGTAATTTATTATTCGGATGATGAGCAGAAAGCGACCGCCGAGAAAGTGCTGTCTGACGTAGCGAAGTCCTTCGACGATCCCATTGTAACCGAGCTTTCACCGCTGACCAGCTTCTACGCGGCCGAGGTGAACCATCAGGATTATTACAACCTGAATTCATCAGCAGGTTATTGCCGCGCGGTGATCGCGCCCAAGGTCAAAAAACTTCGTGACAAGTTTGCGGATCGGTTGAAGCCTGAATACACGTGAAGCGCGATGATGGGTAGCGGTCTTTTTGAGAATCCGCCAGGAAGCATGGAGTTGGTCCCGTGATGGCCCGAGATCCGCAAAGCTGCCTTTTCCCTAGTCCATGATGTGACACTAGGCTGTCAGTGAGGCGAACTAGCTTATGGGTAAGCCTCAAATGTACGGCGAAGGCTGTAGGGACTAACGTTAAAAGGACGACGGTCGAAAGGACACCGTTGGCAAGACATGGTTGGAAGGACCACACCAAGAAACGGACAATTCGATTTCCTCAATTTATCCACAACGATGAATCTTGATGATCGAATTTCCATAGGGACGTTATATTCGTACACCTCTGCGTGTCGATGTTAATACGTTACGAAAGTGACGCAATGACATGCTAAAGGCAGATAATAATACCTGGGATGGAGAGGCCGTGGAAAACGGCGGAATCATGTGAAAGGCCAGGAATCATGTCGATCAGAATTCGCTAACCGGAATTTGCGAAGGACATTGCTTTGTTGCTCGCAAGTCCTTTGCACCGGACCGTTTGGAACAGCGGTATTCAGGTAACCGAATTCGGATATACCATCAAGACTGTAAACACTAATACTGAGGACCCCAGGGGGAACCACTATGGCACGAGGACTAAACAAAGTTACACTGATCGGAAATCTCGGACAGGATCCAGAACTCCGATATACCGGCTCCGGAACAGCCGTTTGCAACCTGAGAATTGCAACAAACGAATCATACAAAGATGCGAGCGGCCAATTGGTTGACAAGACCGAGTGGCATAGCGTCGTTGCCTGGGCCCGCCTTGCTGAGATCTGCGGCGAGTACCTAAAGAAGGGCTCACAGGTCTACATCGAAGGATCGCTGCAGACACGCTCGTACGAAGACAAAGATGGCGTCACCAAATACACGACTGAAATAAAAGCACGTGAAATGATGATGCTTAGTGGACGTGGTGGCGACGGCGCGGCCGGAGATTATCCGTCAGCATCTCCAAGTCAAAAGCGGAAACCTGCTGTTGCGGAAAAATCGGATGACTATTCGTTTGAGCCAGACGACGAACTACCGTTCTAACCGGTTTTCAAGCCGGTCCAAACGGGACCAGTGACAAACGTCGCTTTCTTAAAAGGCATCGTCGGGATTCCCGGCGATGCCTTTTTGATTGGCAACGCTGGACTCCCATAATTGGAGCCATTTAGCTAGTTCTTGCTTTTGTTCAGCGTTTCGTGGTTTCTTTCGTCGGCTGTAATGAAGAATCGTATCCGTAATTCGCAATTCGGACGCCTTGTGGGACTTTTTGCGATGGCACGTCGGTGATTTACAGATTCGTCGCACGAATATCCTGCTGCATCCCAAATAACCAGTCGCTTGCCGACAGAGGAATAGAACATGGCGTTACCAGCAACAGATCGTGGAAGTTGGAGTGGTCGAACGGGATTCATTCTGGCTGCGGCAGGATCCGCAGTTGGTCTCGGTAACATCTGGCGTTTTCCATACACGGCTGGCGAAAACGGCGGTGGAGCGTGGGTTCTCATATACCTGGCGTTTGTTCTCTTTATAGGGATCCCAGTACTCCTTGCCGAGCTCTCGATTGGACGAAAAACGAAGCTCAACCCGGTTGGCGCCTTCCGAGCGTTGAAGGACAGCAAGTTTTGGCCGATGATCGGTGGCCTTGGTGTTGCGACTGGCTTCGGGATCTTGTCGTTCTACGCGGTTATTGCGGGCTGGACATTAGCCTATCTCTTCAAAGCCTTTACCGGTGAGTTTTCCGGCTCTGTTTCTGCGGAAGCAAGTGGCGAAATTTTTACCAGCATTATTTCCAATCCCGGCGTCGCGATCGGACTGACGGGAGTATTTCTTTTGCTGACCGTATTAGTTGTTCGCGGTGGCGTGTCGAAAGGGATTGAAAAGACGACAAAGATCCTGATGCCCCTCCTGGTGATTCTCCTTGTCATCCTGGCGGTCAGGTCCGTCTCATTGCCTGGTGGTTACGCTGGCCTTGAATACCTCTTTGCGCCAGACTTTTCGGCATTGACGCGTTCTGGCGTCATGAGCGCGCTCGGTCAAGCGCTGTTCAGCCTCAGTCTCGGAATGGGCGCAATGATCACATACGGGTCCTACTTCCCCGATGACGCAAACCTCCCGAGTGCAGGAATAACGGTTGCCTTCTTCGACACGGCCATTGCACTGCTCGCGGGTATCATCATATTCCCGGCATTGTTTAGTTCGGGTGTTGAGCCAGGCGCCGGCCCAGGTTTAGT
>CBDTVC010000204.1:0-5846 GCA_965363925.1 uncultured bacterium
CTCCAGGTCCGGATCCGCCTTCAATATGGCATCTAGTCTTCGATTCAGTGCTTGAGCGGTTCTGATAATTGATCGGTGGAGTTGCGGCACTCCCGGTTAGTCTAAGTACAATAGGTGCAATTTGTGTCGGATGTCTTACAACACAATGCTTGCAAGTTTGTTTAGGTTTTTCACGTCTGGATTGCGGAGTTTACAGGAAAGAAATCCTTCACTGGTACCAATCGTGTGCAATGCCCAGCATTCCATCCAATAGTTCTGTAAGACCGCGCCAATCGTCGATTGTTACGATACGTGTAAACGAGACCGGGCATCCCATTTCACCGTACATCTACGGACAGTTCATCGAGCATTTAGGGCGCTGTATTTACGGCGGACTTTGGGCCGAGATGTTGGAAGATCGAAAGTTCTTCTTTCCCGTGACATCTGATTATCAGCCTTGGGGCTACTCGTCCGATCCTTATTCCAAGGCGGGAGAATTCCGATACCTCGCGGCGTCGCCATGGAAGGTCGTGACTCCTGGAGTTTTGTCAAGTGAGAACGTAGTCGAAATGGATACGTCCAGAGCATTTGCAGGTGAACACTGCGTTGCCATCCACTGCAGTCCAGGTTTGGGGTCTGTCGGGATCAGTCAGGATGGCATTTCAGTCGAATCTGGAAGGCGGTATTGCGGTAGTATCGTGATGGCGCAATCGGGATCAATCAACTTGGTCGAGATCAAGCTGGGTTTGTCGGATGAAAGTCTTGTTATTCGCACAATTGATTCTACTGGCGATGAATCTTTGCATGATGATTCTTTAGGCGAGAATTCTTTGAGCAAAGACGTTTTGGGCGGTGACTTCCAGACAGTACAGTTTGAATTTGAAGCCACGGCCACGACCGATAACGCACGGTTAGAGATTGGTGCAACTGGATCGGGCACGTTGCGAGTCGGTGCAGTTTCCCTGATGCCAGCCAACAACCTTGGCGGGTGGCGCGCGGACGTAATCAAACTTCTCCGCGAACTCGATGCACCGATCTACCGATGGCCCGGCGGCAATTTCGTAAGTGGCTACAATTGGCGTGACGGAATTGGTCCACGCGACGGGCGTCCGCCGAGAATGAATCCGGCGTGGAAAGGAATTGAACACAACGATGTTGGCATCCACGAATTTATGCAGCTGATGGCGCTGATAGATTCCGAGGCATTTATCGCCGTTAACACGGGTCTCGGTACTGTCGAGGAGGTCGCAGACGAGGTTGCGTATTTGAACGCGCCGTTTAATCCATCACCGTCAGCTTTACAGCCGAGGGACGATGGCAACAAACCTGATACTCACCCGATGGCGCTGCTTCGCGCCCAGAACGGACAAGACGAGCCTTGGGGTGTGACGTGGTGGGCGGTCGGAAACGAAATGTATGGCAGCCATCAGCTTGGTCACATCCCCGTAGCCGATTATGTCGACAAACACATTGCGGTTGCCGAAGCCATGCGTGCGATTGATCCCACGGTAAAACTTGTCGGGGTTGGCGAGACTGGAACGTTTCCAATTGGCGTTGAAATTCAAGAAGACTGGAACAAGGTCATGTTGACGAAGGCTGCCAATCACATGGACTTAATCAGCGAGCACATCTATGCGCAGGACGATCCGGATGTCGTTAAACACGCCCACCTTCTTGCGTCGATGATTGATGGCAAAGCGGCTGCTCACCGTCGATACCTCGACGAAATGCCCGGCCTAAAGGAAAGGAAAATCCGGGTCGCCATGGACGAATGGAACCACTGGTATGGCGACTATCTATACGGAGAGCTTGGCGTTCGGTATTTCATGAAAGATGCCCTCGGTATCGCCATCGGCTTGCACGCATTCTTTCGCCACAGCGACCTGTACTATATGGCGAACTATGCACAAACCGTTAATGTTATTGGAGCGATCAAGACGAGTCCGACGCATGCCTCGTTTGCAGCGACGGGTTTGCCGTTGAAAATGTATCGCCAGCACTTCGGGCAAATCCCGGTGGAGGTAGAACTACTTGAACGAACAGGTCCGGGATCAACGATCCCAGCCACTTCCTCAAACGAGGCCCAGACTAAACTAGACCCGCCTAAACAAGACCCGCCTAACGATGATCCTACGAACGGTGCAGGGATGGCGGATGATCAAACCGAAGTCCGAGTGCCTCGAACACTCGACATTGCAGCCGCACTCACCGGTGACCGATCCGTATTGACTGTGTCGATCGTCAACGTCGACTCGGAAGAACATAAAGTGGAGCTGCGCTGTCCAGCTATTAACCATCGGAATAGCGGAACTGTGTGGTCAATTTCTGATGACGATCCGAATGCCTTCAACGTGCCAGGTCAGACGCCTTCGCTCTACATTACCGAGTCTGCGATTGACCCAGCTGATGATAAATCAGGTGCCAATCGAAAAAATGTGTTAACAGTAGCCCCTTTCAGCATTAACATCGTAAGGCTGCCGTTGTCCTTATGATGAGCGAGGCGCTAGAGCTCCAAGCCATCCGCGTCAGGTTGGTAACGATTCGGGTCGAGTGAATTGTCTGCGTCGTGGAGCTTCAGTAGACTCGTAAACTCGTTTACGGGATTGACGAAATAACTCCGGACGGCTCGAAACGTCCCTTCGCTCGAGTGCACAATCACGATGTCATTCTCCTGCGGAATCGATCGACCAAGCTGGTCAATGTGCCATGCCTGGGAATAGTTGGAACGCTTCGTTTGTCGGCGGCCCGCCGCATAGCCATTTGACCACGGCTCGGTAATCGTCACCACTTCGTCTTCTTCCAGATTCCGCTCTGCGAGGTACTGTTTGTCGAAGAAGCGCCGAGATTGATGTAGCGTCGTCACTTCAAAATAGTCACCCGAATTGATGGCGACGGTTCGGTCTGCCCGGCTGTATTTCTTCTTGACCGCACATCGCCGGATTAACATCCGCGTCAGGTGACCGACATCAATCTCATTTGATATCGACGCAGTCTGGTGGCTGTGCCGTTGGAGGGTATTGTTTATCCCGCGAAGCTGCGCGATTAGAATATCATCATGTGCAGACTGCAGGTCGCGATACAGCTCTCGAAGTGCCTCGGCGATCACAAAAGTGAGCGTATCGTACTCTTGATCCGTAATGGGTTCAAACTTTAACGGAAGTCTGACTTTCCAATCATCCTCATGTAGCGCGAGTCTTTGGTCAACGTTACGAACGTAAGGCTCAAGGGCTTTTTGTGATCTGGCTGAAAGAAGGTGCGAATCACAAAGCAGTTCGAACAGGCCGTAACCCGCTATCGGATCGTCATGAAAGGCAGCGACAACTTCATGGTATGCGACACGTTGCCGGATTTCGCGATCGCGGAGTGTCCTGATTCGATGAATCCAACTCACTCGATTTTCGGGGTAGTGATGGTATTAGTCTAGAGACGAGTAAAAATAGAATTTTCTGTCGAAGGCTCGCATTACGCCGAGCGCCGGACCGGGCTCGCTGCTTGCAGTTCGTCGAAATTGTTGGTTAAAAGATTGCCTCGCGGCTGGAAAAGGGAGTCAATAGTGTTTGAGAGATTGTCCGGGATTGGCCTAACGGGCGCTTCAGAACCGTCTCTATGCCGTTCATGGTTGATACATTCGCAGGGATTGAAAATGCGGAGTGGAACATTCCGATTGACGGAATGTATTGTTGATCGGTTAGTCAAAAACAGAGATCGAAGCGATGGCCCGGCCAAGAGAATTTGACGAAGAAGAAGTCTTGGACTTAGCGACACAGGCGTTTCGCCTTGGCGGTTTTGATGGTACGTCAATGGCTGACGTGGAAGAAGCCGTCGGAGTTGGGCGGCAGAGCCTCTACAACGTCTATGGCGACAAAGCCGGGCTATTTCTTAGGGTGTTGGATCGCTATGGAAATCGCGGTTTGGCAATGGCTCGGGTGCATCTGGACGGCAGCAAGCGTGGAATGGATGCTGTCGAATCGTATCTAAAAGAGATGATCCGTTTCCTGACGTCAGACGACACAAAACAGGGTTGTTTGGTGGCCAGGACGCTGATGGACAACAGCGGTTTGGATCACGAAATAGGTTCTTCTTGTTCTGCGAACTTGGGACAACTCAATCGATTGCTTGCAAAAGCGTTGAAGGAAGGCGCCGAGGATGGAGAACTAGCTGAGTCCTTGAGCCCAGAGACGGCAGCTTCTCTGATCGTTACACATGTTTATGGACTGAGCGCTGTGTTGCGAGCCGGAGTTAAGGCTCACGTAATTAGGAAGTCGTCGGATGCGTTGTTACGTCAACTTCGTACAGCGGATTGAAAAAGATGAGTATCAAAAATGGTCGCCGACGTATATCACATTATTGACTGCGCGATCAATAACTAAGCAACCACCAAACGAACAAAGAAGTCAAATCAATATGTCAACACTAAGAATCGAAGGTTCAGTTGCATTCGTTACAGGGGCAAATCGAGGAATCGGACGAGCAATTGTTGATGCCCTGATTGCCAGGGGAGCCAGTAAAGTATATGCGGGTGCACGAAAGCTAAGCTCTCTTGAATCGCTTTTGGCGGCACATCCTGACAAAGTAGTCCCCGTAGAAATTGACGTGACGGATCAAGAACAAATCACGAGTGCTGCCGGACTGGCAAAGGACGTTACGCTTCTCGTGAACAACGCGGGCATTGCAGGCGGCGCCGGACTAATGCTCACTGATACTGCGATCAACGACGTTTGGGGGAAGGAGTTTGAAGTCAACGTCTTTGGTTTGACGCATGTGACGCAAGCCTTTGCTCCGGCGCTTAACGCAAATGGCGGCGGCGCAATCGTAAACCTGGCATCACTGGCAAGCTTGGTAAATTTCCCATTGTTTCAGAGCTATAGTGTATCGAAGGCTGCGGTACACTCGATCACGCAAGCACTCCGAATTGCGCTTCCGAACACGTTGGTTGTTGGCGTGTACCCGGGTCCCGTGGACACGGATATGGCCGAAGGAATTCCGTTCGAAAAAGAGTCGCCACAGAACGTAGCGAACGAGATTCTTGACGGCGTGGAGTCAGGGCAGGAAGACGTTTTCCCGGACGCCATGTCAAAAGATATGAGCGGCGTGTACCTGTCAGACCCAAAACAACTGGAGCGCGACATGGCAGCCATGGTGGCTGGCGGAGTACCTGCGTAGGTGTCTGGTGTCAGAATCAACTAAAACCAGCGATGTCGAGGCTTGTATCTACGCCCCGGCATCGCTGGTTTCTTTTTCTGGTGGTCTCTCCGGAGCCGTCGTGGGAGTTGGTTCAACCAACGTGCGACAAGCCATCATACCGGCGGCCGTGGTACTTGCGGTACTTAGCGCCGCGGCGTCAGACCGGCGCGGCTTGTTGCGAAAGATGTCTTTGACAAGAATCAGCCGCGTAAGTAGTCATCTGTCTTGTTGATCCAATCTTCGCGTCGCGGTGCCCACGTATCGGTTTCGTAAACGTCTCCGATCATGTGTGCTTCATGGGGCAGATTTGCCGGGATTACAATCACGTCGCCGGGACCAAGCGTCAATTCTTTCGAGCGATCCTCGCCGAAAATGAACCGCATCTTACCCTTAATAACCTGAGTGATCTGCTCGTTGATGTGGCTATGCATCGGCACGACAAAACCATCTTTCAATTCGATCTGCGCGACCGTCATGTTAGCGCCACTTATCATCTTCCGCTTCATGTGCGGATTAACCTGCTCCCACTCTTCGGTATCCCAGTTTAGCTCGAGTATCTCATTCATGGCTTTGTTATATCCGTATTAGATAGCATAAGAATCATCTGGTACTTGCGCCCAGTCAAACAGGCCCAGTCAAACAGGTCAGTCAAACAGCTCAGTCAAACAGGCCAGCCAAACAGC
>CBDTVC010000205.1:0-5834 GCA_965363925.1 uncultured bacterium
TTGGGTTGGCGTCTTTCGAATTCGCGCCCGTTGGGTCTTTGTCTTTAGTGGACGAATCGACCACCGCTTCACTTCGGACCTCCAGCAATTCGTCTGCGAGCTCCATGGCTGAGTCGGCGCCCCGGAACTCCGTGCCAGACGCGTCCGAAATACATTGCAGGATCTCTCTTTCGTCTTCCTTAACTCCGAAGCCAACAACGTGAACCTTAACCGGTATCCCCTTTTGTCGCCATTCCTTTACGAGGGCACATGGATCAGCGTCACAGGTTTCAATTCCGTCGGTGATCAACACGATGGAACCTTGCCGATCACCAAAATCCTCGAGTGCACTCCGGAGACTATAATCGATCGGAGTCATTCCGGTCGGATTAATTGTGTCGAGAAGTACCCTGGCCTTTTGAGCAACTTGTTCGGCCGGGCCGAAATCGGCGATCAATTCACTGTCGCGGCAGTCGTTCTTTCGCCGATGCCCGTATGCCCGCATCGCCAGGTGCGCATCACCAAAATCTTGCTCGAGAAAGTCAATCAAAACTGACTTTGCTGCTTCGATCTTAAAGGTGCCGTCTGCAAGTCGCTGCCACATCGACCCGGACCCGTCAAACACCACGTAGAAATTTGAGATTGAGACGCGATCCTCTTCCGTAGACTCAAGTGTATCGTCCTGGGCAAACACATCAAGAGTAGGCACCGCCAACACGTGAATCCCAATCGAAACAAGAAGCAATACCAAGAAACTCCGGACAGAAGAGCCTGAACGCCTCGATTTCGGCAGGGTGTATCCGCAGAGCAGAATTTTCAGCGGTTCTCCGTCATGCGACATTCGATGTTCCATGGGTGTATGATTCCATTGTTCGCCTGCGGATGCCTCCACACGTTATCAATGCATCAGCGTCATTGACCGCGTCGTCACGGAAGCGTCCGATTCGACTCGATAGAAATACACACCGCGAGGAAGATCATCCGCAGAAAACTCTATAGAGTGCTCACCGGCTAACATCGTTGTCTCTACGAGTGTCGAGACCTTCTGCCCAAGTGCATTGAACACCGCAATCTTGACGTGGGCACTGTGATCCAGTAAAAGCGGGATCACAGTTGTCCGACTAAACGGATTTGGGAAATTTTGATCAACCTTCACACCCGTCTCGCGCTGGGCAATCAACTCTTCAACGTCGACAGTATTGGTTATTAGTGAATCCCTACCCAACGCCCAAAGGATCGTGTTGTCAAGAAGAATCAGTCCGTCCGTGGTCGCACTCGCTGCTCCCCCTTCGTGCATGAAGAAACCAGCCCGTCGTGCCGGTGCTGTTCCGCTGGCGAGCGCACTACCCGTTTCAAACGTAAACAACGTAGCCAATCCGGACGTCAATTCGGTCGCGACGACCACACCATCTCCAGACGGAACACCCCAGCTCATCGGACCCGGAACGGAATACGCGGCCACAGTCCCGGAGAATCCGTTTGCGATCACATGTGCCCCGCTTGGAATACTCATCGAATCACTGTCAGTGGTATTTCCCCAATCTGTACCCTCTGTGACATCAGTCAAATTCAGCGCTGGATAGAATCCAGGTTGGTGTGAAATAACTGGAACAGCGAGTGACGCCCAGTCCGCGACAATTGCGCTGGCATCGGCCGTCTTTGACACGACTACCAGTAGTCGATCGTTGCCATCAGCAGTAGTGACAACGTCGTCACTTTTGATTGAAACGGCTGGGGCGTAACGCGCAAGGTTATCGCGAATCATCACGTCCGATGCGTTTAGGTTTGTAGCATCATCAACTACCAGCAGAATATCGAGCGATGTGCCCGTCGTATCGTCATCGATACCGTTGTCGCAATAGCCCGGCCCGCCGCCGGTGGTTGTTCCAGTGGTGTAAGCCAAAGAGGCCCATCGTTGAAACGTTTGATCCCACCCGACACCCGCTTCCGTCTGACCCTTCGTCAGGAACCGGATGCTAGTATCATCCAATTGTGGAATTCCATCGATAGAATTCGTCTCAGTGATCCTGAGCGCCTGGAAGTCGCCGACAGGCGTCTTTAATAATCCCCAGCCATCGATGACTTGAGTGGCAACAAAATTATTGGTTGTGGCGATTTGTCCGAATAGTTGGCGCTGAAATGTGGACTGAATAGTCTTGCCGAACTCCATTGGAAAGTCCAATTGCAGATCCCCCGGCGTCACTTCACCTCTAAATGCAAACTGACCAGTGCCAATGGTTCCGTATGCAACAAGTGACTGGTTTGTTAAGGCAAAGTACGTGTACGTGTCGCCAAAGATATTTGGATCAAGACTATCCGGAGCAAATAATACGCAGTTCGCATTCTGATAGGCGGCGATATTGTGTCCGGGATCTGTGACGTCGTTCGGGTCGAACTTCCGGTTGAAGTGTTTGATCGGAATACCGGGGTCGTAGTTAAATCCCGTGAAATCCCAGACCTGGTTTGCGCCGGCAGCGTTTCCAATTGCTTGCATCGCGGCATCGTCCGGACTGCCAATCTGAATGTCCGCAAATCGCGTTTCTGCATCACGAAAGCTACCGTCCAACACACGCGCGTCATCAGCGGTGATTGTGATAGCTTGTTGGCCGTTTGCAGAATATGTGACTCCGAATTGGAGTAGGACCGCCACGACCGCGAGCAATGGCAATAAGTTTCGTTTCATGTTTCCCTTTTGGTTTGGATCCAGGCTGTTTTGGAGCCTCTTGGTGTGCACGCCACATTGGGTTTCGCTCCTCCTCCCTCTCGCATCAGATCCGGTCTAACTTCACGCCTGTCCGAAATCGAACTCAGTCTTCATGCGAGCCTCGTAAACGTGTCCGCAGAGATCATTCAGTCTGCCTTCAGCTTTGAAAGCGCCGGTCTGATTTTTCAAGTCTATATGTGCGGACCCGGGAGCGTCGGGATCACGACGGCCAACGGGCAAGGGGTGTCCGTTTCCACCGACACGAAACAATTGGCGTTCGACTCAAGAATGCAGAGGCGTTTTCCATTCAAAAACGGCCAGATTACGTACGAATGTTTGATAATTCGGACGACAAGGGCTAGGTTGACGACTGTCGCCCTCTTCATCATCAGGAGGTTGTACGTCGTCCAGGCGGTCGATTACATTCTCGCTGAACACGTTTCTGCAGATCAGCTTATGGGTCTCCCATTGTCCACGACGGTCTTTGTCTCGGACGCTCTTTGCCAGACGTCTATCTTTCAGCCTTCGATCCCGCACCGATTTGATTCTGTTCTCCAACTGCACCTCTCGCGTCCTGTGATAAGCCCGATATGATTACGCAGCGTGAAGTGACTAGTCTTCTTTTGCAATGGCGAGACGGAGATGCTGCAGCACTAGAGCAATTGCTGCCAATCGTTTACGAGGAGCTGCGGCGCATTGCCAAGCTGCAGATGCGACACGAACGGCAAGATCATACGCTCACACCTACTGCGCTTGTACACGAAGCCTACATTAATCTTGCTGGTCAGGAAAGTCTCCCATTGCAGAGCCGCGCTCATTTTTTTGCGATCGCAGCCCGCGTAATGCGCCGTGTTTTGATCTGGTACGCGAGGCGACGGAATACGGACAAGCGCGGCGGCGGGGTGGCCAACCTCAAGCTGGATGACGCCGCTGAGCTTGCATCTGGCATCTCACACGAGCGACTCGACGAGTTGATTGCGATCAACGACGCACTTGAGAAACTCGAGGTGATGGACGAGCGGCTTTGCAGAGTAGTTGAGTGCCGCTACTTCGGTGCGTTAACGGTTGCCGAGACGGCGGAAGTTCTAAAGATTTCAACGGCTACGGTGAAGCGAGACTGGCAAACGGCGAAGGCGTGGTTAAGGCGGGAATTGAGTGAGCCGACGAGCGGGTGATTTGTTCTTTCGCGCAAACGACCGAACAGTTTCTCAATGCACTGGCTCCAAACATAGTTGATCATGATTCGTTGATCCCTGCGCTGCTCATCTCGCACAAATAGGTCTGCCAACCCGTTTAAGCAGTGAAGGGTCAGCATAGTAGTGACAGGATGCCTCATAGAAATTCTAAGGCCGGTAGAACCCAAATATCTCCATGGATGGAAAGAGATGGAAAGCGATTCGAGCCGTCTTTGAACGCGCAATCGATACACCGGTTGATAAGCGAAAAGCATTTCTCAACGAGGCGTGCGGAGACGACCATGAAATGCTGCGCGAGGTCAAGTCGCTGCTTACGTCAAGCGACGAAACCGATTCATTCCTATCTGATCCGCTTTCAACGGATGCGTTGTTTGCGCTCGCCCGCGAAGCGCACGATGCCCCAACAGATTCTACCGTTGGACCGTATCGGCTTGTTCGGGAGATTGGGCGAGGGGGGATGGGATTTGTATTTCTTGCTGAGCGTGCGGATGGACAGTTCGACAAGGAAGTCGCAATAAAGTTGGTCCGCGGAGGATCGTTCCATGTTGACCATCTGGAACGATTAAGGTCGGAACGTCAAATTCTCGCCCTGCTCAAACATCCTAACATCGCTCGCCTCCTCGACGGCGGAGTTGACGCGCAGGGCGCTCCGTACCTCGTGATGGAATTTGTCGATGGCGAATCGATCAGCACTTACTGCAATCGCAAACGGCTCTCTATCGATGACCGCCTACGCCTTTTCAGGACAGTCTGTGACGCGGTTCAGTACGCGCACCAGAACTTGATCGTCCATCGAGACCTGAAGCCATCGAACATCCTGGTCACGGATGAAGGGCGCGTCAAGTTGCTTGATTTCGGCATTGCAAAATTACTGGACTCCAGCCAAGACATGCTGCTAACTCGAACGGGTTTCCAGCTCATGACGCCTGAGTATGCAAGCCCCGAACAAATAAGACGCGAAGTGGTCAGCACGGTATCCGACGTCTATTCGCTTGGCATCATCTTATACGAGTTGCTCTCAGGCCATCGCCCCTATGTGCTCGCCGGAAAGGCTCCCACCGAGGTAGAACGGATTGTCTGCGGGACCAGTCCGGCAAGACCAAGTACGATTGTCACGCTCTCGGCCGATCACCATACCACCGCTGGAGAAACACGTTCATCGGATCCCATGGAGATCAGTGTTGCCCGATCAACTCATCCTGACCGGCTTCGAGGCAAACTTCGCGGCGACCTCGACAACATAGTTCTAAAAGCGCTTCGCAAAGATCCGACACGACGATATGGATCGGTGGAGCAGCTTTCAGAGGACATCCGGCGTCACATGGAGCAACTGCCGGTCACAGCGCGCGCAGATTCCCTCCGCTATCGAGCAACAAAGTTTCTCCAGAGAAACACGCTTTCAGCCGGTCTGTTATCACTCACCGTTCTTGCGCTCGTTGGTGGGATGCTCGCTACCTCGAGGCAGGCACGCATTGCCAATCAGCGCTTCGATCACGTCCGCACGCTTGCAAACACGCTGCTCTTCGAGTTGCACGATGAACTGCGCGACCTGCCGGGCGCAACACCAGCCAGAGAAAAATTGGTTAGCAACGCCTTGAACTATTTGAACATCCTGAACGAGGAGGGCAGTAGTGACCCGGGGCTTCAGCGGGAATTGGCCGAAGCATACGAACGGGTTGGGCGGATTCAGGGCAATCCGCACTACACAAATTTGGGTGACATGCAGGGTGCGTACGTCAGTTACGAGGAAGCAGTCCGGCTCCGCGAACAGCTCTGGCAATCGGATTCAACCAATGCAGACGTCAGGCAGGCATTGGCAAACTCGTACGGGCAACTTGCGGTCTTGAGGTTCTGGTCTTCCGACAAGAGTTGGATACCTCTCACCGAACGTGCACTCGCCCTGCTAGAGCCTCTTGTTGACCCCGACTCCAAGAATGACTCAGTCCTGCATGACA
>CBDTVC010000206.1:0-5811 GCA_965363925.1 uncultured bacterium
TACGGCAACTTCACGCGAAGCCATTCGGGACGGCCGCCCGGCTTATTCGCAACTGCCGTTGATTCAACGACAGGCAGTTCAAGCATCTCGGTGTCGCCGTTCGCGGACAAGCTTGTTGACTTGGATAGCTCGATTTCGCCGGGAAGAAAGGCTTTTCGACTCACTACTTCAGATCCTCAGAAGGTTCATGTTTGGAGACGGCCGGCTCGGCGCGTCGCGTGCAAAATTGGGACTATCAGCAACAAATCCTGCAATAAATAGATCCCTCAGAATAACGAAAACCGCGGACCCTTCTGGTCCGAAATACGTACTTTGGGCCATTGCAGTCCGCAAAAGCGCTTCTAATTGCTAACAGAGACTTATATGCAGATCGTTACACGCAAAGATATCACACCCGAGTCAGTTCACCAGACATTGTCCAAGCACATGCTGGCTGATGGGATGAACATGGTTTTGGATATGAAGAAGAGTGCCGGGTCACGCCTATACGACCAGCTGCACAATCGATCCCTGATTGACTTCTTTGGTTTCTTTGCCTCGAATGCCCTCGGGATGAACCATCCAAAGCTTCTCAATGATGAGACATTCCTGGCCAACTTGCAGGAGGCGTCGATCAACAAGGTTACGAACTCAGATGTGTACACCTTGCACATGGCCCGGTTTGTTGAGACGTATTCTCGAGTCGGCATTCCAGATTATCTGCCTTATACCTTTTTCGTTTCTGGCGGTGCGCTTGCCGTAGAGAATGCTCTGAAGACAGCTTTCGACTGGAAGGTTCGGAAGAACTTCCAAAAGGGTTACCGACGAGAGCGCGGAGCGAAGGTCATGCACTTCGATCAGGCATTCCATGGACGCACGGGCTACACGTTGTCCTTAACGAATACAGCTGATCCCCGTAAAACCCAGTACTTCCCACAGTTTGATTGGCCTCGCGTTTCCAATCCCAAGATCAATTTCCCGCTAGACGCCGATTCTCTTGCTGATGTGAAGCACCGTGAAGACATCGCGATCGCTCAGGCGAAACAGTATTTCGTGGATAATCTTGACGATATCGCGTGCTGCATCATCGAGCCTATTCAGGGCGAGGGTGGCGACAATCATTTCCGTAAGGAGTTTCTTCAGCGACTAAAAGATCTCTGTCACGAGAATGATGCGCTATTCATTTTTGACGAGGTGCAGTCTGGAGTCGGAATTGCCGGGGAGTTTTGGGCCCATCAGGCAATCGGGGTAACTCCAGATATCTTGGCGTTTGGAAAGAAGACGCAGGTCTGTGGAATTCTGGCTGGACCGAAACTCGACGAAGTTGATGGGCACGTCTTTCAGACGGCCAGCCGAATCAATTCTACTTGGGGTGGCAATCTTGTTGACATGGTCCGCTTCGACAAAATCCTTCGCGTCATCGAAGAGGATGGTCTTGTTGCCAATGCCAAGACGGTGGGCGCTCATTTACAGGACAAGTTGCATGGCCTTGACAAGGAGACGGGAGTTGTAACAAACGTCCGCGGCCTTGGCTTAATGTGTGCGTTTGACATGCCCGATGCGGATTACCGAGATCGTGTTCTCGAAAAAGCATTTGACTACGGATTGATCGTGCTCGGGTGTGGAACGAAGTCAATACGCTTCCGTCCGCCGCTCACGATCACGAATGAAGACGTTGATGAAGGAATCCGACTCCTTTCAACCGCGATAAAGGACGCTGGCTGATTTACTGCGTTGTTGGATGCATCGCTACTGCAGCTCGCCCCGAGGCCGAGAGATACTACGAAGCCCTTGATCAGACACGTGTTCGTCTGGTCAAGGGCTTCTCAGTATGCAAACGTGGCGACACCTTCGGAAGACTCGAAACGGTGCCTGATCTAGCTTAAGCGTCGTCTTCCGCGTCTTCATTGGATTGATCGAGGCTTTCAGATTCTCCATCGGTGACATCGGGGTCTGCGGTTGCCTCCGGTAAGCCATCCGAATCGGCGTTCAGCCCTTCAGTCGACGAAGTTTCTGACACGATCACTGCGTCAACAGCGTCGTCGTCGTCGATAATGACACGTGTTACATCCGCAATCGAATCATCACCCTTCAGGTTTATTACGCGAACGCCTTGTGTGTTTCGACCCATCGTGCTGATATCGTCAACGTTCATGCGGATCATGATGCCACTCTGCGTCACGATCATGAGGTCGTCTGACTGCAGGACGCCGTTGATTGAAACGAGATCACCCGTTTTTGGCGTGGACTTCATTGTGATGATGCCTTTGCCGCCGCGGCTTTGAATCCTGTAGTCGTCAATGGTTGTCCGCTTTCCGTATCCGTTTGCACTGATTGCAAGGACGTCACGTTCTGTCGCGAAAAAGACCACCATTCCGACAATGTGCTCGGCAGGCGCAATCCTCATTCCGCGAACGCCGCGAGTGTTTCGTCCCATCGGGCGGACATCCGTTTCATCAAACCGAATCGACTTTCCTCTGGATGATGCGAGGATGATCTTCGCATCGCCGTTGGTTAGTTTTGCTTCGATCAACTCGTCATTTTCGTCAACCGATATCGCGATGATACCATCTGCTCTCGGACGACTAAAGGCTTCGAGGACGGTCTTTTTGACCTGCCCACGGCGTGTGGCCATGAGCACGTAGTTGTTATCGAGGAAGTCCTGGTCACGGAAGTTGTCTTTTGAAATCGCCAGGACCGCCTGGATCCGATCATCCGCCCCGGACTGGATAATGTTTCGGATCGATCGACCTTTACCCGTTCGGCCGGCCTCGGGTATATCGTAGACCCGTAGCCAGTAACACTTCCCTTTGTCAGTAAAGAAGAGGAGGTAGTCGTGATTCTGCGAAACAAATAGGTGCTCGACGTAATCCTCATCGCGCATACCTGTACCGCGCATGCCACGACCGCCGCGACCCTGCTGTCGGTACTCGTTAACGTCCGTTCGCTTCACAAGGCCCTGATACGAAACGGTAACAACAACCTGGTCGTCCTCGATCAAATCTTCGTGGACAATGTCACCGCCCCCGATCATGTCGATCACCGTTCTTCGTGCGTCTCCGTACTTCTCTTTGATCTCCAGCAGCTCGGACTTGATCAGACTCATCCGCAGCTCTTTGGAATCAAGGATGCCACGGAGTCGAGCAATTTCTGCAAGGACTTCATCGAGTTCGTCGATTATCTTTTGACGCTCGAGCCCGGTCAGCCGACTCAGTCGCATGTCCAGAATGGCTTTCGCCTGAATATCTGAGAGCGAGAACAATGAATTGCCGTGACTTGGCAAGCCTAACCGTTCAAGCTGTTCGGGTGTAAGCTTGGTCGGGAAGACACCTGCCATCAAGTTCTCTTTGGCGGTATCCGTATCAGGGGAATTGCGGATAATGGTGATTACTGCATCAAGGTGATCCAGCGCAATCTTCAGGCCTTCGAGAATATGGGCGCGTTCTTCAGCCTTTCGGAGGTCGTATTCCGTTCTTCGTGTTACGACTTCGTGCCGGTGATCCACGTAATGCAGGATCGCTTCCTTCAAGGTCAGCGTCTTCGGCCGTCCCTTAACTAGCGCCACAAAGTTTACCCCGAACGTCTGCTGGCACGGCGTGTATTTGTACAGCTGGTTTTCAAGCACGGCAGGGACGGCATCTTTCTTCATCTCGATAACGATCCGCATGCCGTCGCGGTCACTTTCGTCGCGGAGATCTGAGATGCCTTCAATCCGCTTGTCGCGAGCAAGACCCGCGATTTTTTCAATAAGAGACGCCTTGTTGACCTGGTACGGTATCTCGTCAATGATGATTGCATCGCGACCCGGGCGGATTTCGACCTCACGCATTTTTGCCCGCATGATCACGCGCCCACGTCCGGTTTTGTAGGCAAGGTGCACACCGCTGTAACCAAAGATGATTCCGCCGGTCGGGAAATCCGGAGCGGGGATGTGCTCCATCAGTTCGTCGATGGTGATATCGTTATTGTCGATATACGCAACGACGCCATCGATGACTTCACCGAGGTTGTGCGGCGCAATCTTCGTGGCCATGCCAACCGCAATCCCGTCCGCGCCGTTCACCAGCAGGTTCGGATATGAAGAAGGCATTACAATCGGCTCTTTCAACGAGCCGTCAAAGTTCTCCTGATAGTCAACCGTTTCCTTGCCGATGTCGCGAAGCATTTCCTCGGCAAGCCGGGTCATCCGTGCTTCTGTATACCGCATGGCAGCTGCAGAGTCGCCGTCGACCGATCCGAAGTTGCCTTGTCCGTCTACGAGCGGGTAGCGAAGCGCAAAAGGCTGGGCCATTCGAACCATTGAGTCGTAAACCGCCGTGTCGCCGTGAGGGTGGTATTTACCCAACACCTCACCAACGATACGTGCACTTTTCTTATACGACGAACCGGCTGTGAGCCCAAGTTCACTCATACCGTACAAGACGCGACGGTGTACGGGTTTCAAACCGTCGCGAACATCAGGCAAAGCCCTCCCAACAATCACCGACATGGAATAGTCGATGTAGGAGGACTTCATTTCCTCCTCGATGTTGATCGGAATTATTTGGAGATTCTCTGGTTCCATAAAGATCGATTCAGGCGAAGATCAAGATGCAGTTAGACTGCTTCGTGGCAATTACTTCAGTACTTCAGGCGTCAGGTTCACGACGGTAATGTTTCGTATCTATCAACGGATGCAAAACGAAATCCGAGAGAGTCGTGATGGATGTAGGTGGACGAAGCAACTGGTGCAATTAGGTCGGACGAGAGTGTCTCGCAATTGCCGGTTGGGCAAGCCTCGTAACCTTGCCGAATTGGCGTTCATGAGGCTCGGCGCTACGAGGAGCAATAGACCTGTAAAATATACGAATCTGACGGATCTAAACCTATCATTATGCGTGCTGAAATCGGCACTTGAGGTGCCGAAAAAGCATATTATTGCTACTTTTCTTGACTATTTCGTCTCTGGTTCAAATCGGGTCTACTGGTGGGCCGTTCCAGACAAAATTATTGCCGTCCCATCTGACTTTTTAAGTCCAATCGTAACTGTGAACGAGGCTGTAAATGACCTTCTTTAGCATTGTCTCAATCGTTGTGACGCTTGCAGCGATCTTCAGCTTTGTGAATCATCTCTATACCCGATTGCCGACAACAATTGGGGTTATGATTGTTGCGCTGTTTTCGTCCCTCGCTGCCTTGGCAATCCAAGCACTTGGCGTGAGTTTCTTCCGGGACGGTGCCCTCGAACTTATGTCGTCCATCGATTTTACCGAGACGGTCTTGCAGGGAATGTTGTCGTTTCTGCTCTTTGCGGGTGCGCTACACATAAAGCTGGACGAATTGGTTGAACAGAAATGGCTAATCGGGTTGATGTCAACGTTTGGAGTGCTTACCTCGACATTTGTCGTGGGTTGGGCAACCTTTGGCTTGTCAAACGTGCTTGGTCTCGAACTGCCGTTCATCTATTGCCTACTGTTCGGCGCACTTATTTCGCCGACAGATCCGATCGCTGTGATTGCGCTGCTTAAGACAGCAGGGGCACCCCGGCAGCTCGAAATGCAAATCGCAGGCGAGTCTTTGTTTAACGATGGTGTCGGCGTGGTGATCTTTATCATCGTTGCCAAACTTGCCTTTGGCGGCGGGCACGTAACGCCCCTCGAAGTTGTTGAGCTGTTTGCTGTTGAGTCCCTCGGCGGTATCGTGTATGGTCTGGCGATAGGGTACGTCGCGTATCTAATGCTTCGAAAAGTGGACAATTACCAGGTCGAGATTCTCGTTACGCTCGCCCTTGTAATGGGCGGGTTTTCCCTTGCCAGTTTTTTGCATGTATCGGGCCCAATAGCCATCGTTGTA
>CBDTVC010000207.1:0-5788 GCA_965363925.1 uncultured bacterium
CGATAGGTGTGCAGGAATCCGCCACCCTCCACACCCTGGATTGCGAAGCCGACAAACTCATTGGTCAATCCACTTCGCTCAGACAACTGAAACCTGTCCCGAAGCTTCTGTTCATCCAGACGAATTACTTCTTTAACGCCCACTGCAAAATGATCTGCCGGCACATATTCTTTTTGAAGACCAACCTGCCGCGTGAGCAAATTATTCACTCCTTCAGCAAGGATGACGCAATCCGAGTAGAACTTCTCGTCGCCTGTACGAATGCCGACGACCGCGTCACCATCTTTCAATAATTCATTGACCAGAATGTCCGTCGCGATAAGGGATTCGTCAGCGAAAGCGCTGGAATCAATTGCCTCCTGGACTTTGATGGCGAGCCACTGGTCAAAACGAGCACGAAGAACGGCGACACCGGTGTACGGCGGTTTGTCAAAACCGGCATTCTTAAAGTCAACGCTGAATGCGGCCTCGTCATCGAGAAAGGTCAGCCGGCGGTGGTTAATGAACCGCTCATAACCAGCTGAATCATCCTCCCAGTAGTTTGGGACAAGTTTGTTCAGGTCAGCACCCCAAAGCACTCCGCCTGATACGTTTTTGGCGCCGCAGAACTCTCCCCTTTCAACGAGCAGGAATTTGACATCAGATTGCGCGAGAATCATAGCCGCGCTTAAGCCCGCGATGCCACCACCAACGATAATACAGTCAAACTTGTCTTCCATTCCGGCGAATTACGGTCCATTGGGAGTTGTGTCGCGGCCAAGTTAGGCAGAAGCGGACTTAGCCTCGCCAATTTTCTTGTTGAGAAGCGGAAGAATCTTGTACAAATCACCAACTACTCCATAGGTGGCGTATTCAAAGATCGGCGCGTCTGGGTCTTTGTTGATCGCAACAATGATCCGACTGTTAGACATTCCCGCGACGTGCTGAATGGCTCCAGATATTCCAACGGCGAAATAGAGATCCGGCGATACGACCTTTCCCGTTTGTCCGATTTGAGCCGTCGCTGGATATAATCCATTCTCTACCACCGCTCGCGTTGCACCTATCGCACCACCGGTAAGACCCGCCAACTCTTCAACAAGGGTTATTCCCTCGGCATCTTTTATTCCTCGACCAGCGGACACGACGACGGATGCCTCAGACAAATCAACGGCACCTGTCGTCGACTCAACCACTTCCCGCAGCGAGTGCTTTACCGGAACGTCACTGTCGCTGTAGGCGGTCGGAATGACCGTCCCGTCGCCCGGTTTTTCAGAAGCGGTGTATGAACCCGAGCGAACCGAAACAATGACGAGAGAGGCTTGTGATTCAACTCGTGCAAGCTTCTTGGCTGCCATAACTGGACGTACTGCGCTAACGCTTGCCTCCGAGACGTCAAATTCCGCAACGTCTGGAATTGCTGCAGCGCCAATCCGGATCGCAAGCGATCCGATTACATCTTTTGCGCTCTCGGTACCCGCGAAGGCTAGAACGCGCGGTTTCTCAACGTCCACTATCTGCTTCAGGATACGCAAGAGTGGTTCGTTTAAGTGAGTCGCGAAGTGTTCATCCGAAACTGAATAAATCCGATCCGCCCCGTAAGTCGCTGCAATACCAGCCAATGACTCGGCGGCGGGATCTGCAATTACTACGGCAACCGAGTGGCCATCGCGATCTGCAAGCTGCCGGCAACGCGACAACACTTCCAAAGACGATCGGCGAATCTTGCCGGACGATGCCGACAGATAAACGAGGATTACAGACACGATCAGATCACCTTGGCTTCGTTCTTTAATTTGTCGACCAACTGAGACACGGCGTCCTCAGGGTCTCCGTCAAATACAACTCCGGGAGGCCGGCCGGGCACATCCGCATACCCATGGAAGACAACACTTACGGCCGCTGCACTTTCCAAAGAGACTGTTTCTATCGTCTTCTTCTTGGCGGCCATGATACCCTTAAGCGAGGGGATTCGCGGATCATTCATGTCGTTGGAGCAGGTCACGAGACACGGCGACGGAAGGGCAACTATTTCGCGCCCGCCATCACCTTGTCGTGTGACGACAACCGTTGAGCCTGCATCGGACAATTTCAGGTCAAGCCCGACCGCGTTGGTTACGAATGGGATACCGAGTAACTCAGCGAGCATCCCTCCTGTTAATCCGGCGTCAGTGTCTTGGGCCTGTTTCCCGCAAAGGACAATATCCGAATCGCCCGGCTTAATCTGGTCAGCCAAGATGGACGCAAAAGCCGCCGAATCCATGCCCGAGGTATCCTCCACCACCACGTGCCTCGCGGAATCCGCTCCCATCGCCAACGCTTTTCGTACCGTCTCAGATGCGGTGGAAGGTCCGACGAGTACCAGATGGATTTCGCCTCCATATTTTTCCCGCAACACAAGAGCCTCTTCTACGGCTGAGGCATCGTAAGCGTTTAGTATCATCCGACCCGTTTCGACGGAGGCGGTGACGTCAGGAACCTGCTTGATACAGATGTGGAAGTGCACGAAGAAACTTGTTGATGAATAAAGAAAAACTTACAAAAAACGGCTGTCACGTAAAACCGATTTCTCTACTGGTACCGTAGAGATGTCCGGGACCGCGCATCGCTCAAAGCCGACCGGCAACAATCTGGCACCCTTGCACGTTCAGACCCCACACCAGTGTTAACACGCGGCTACTAGAAATACCCGCCTGTCCCCCACCAGCAGCAGATGTGATAGTTCCCGATGACTCGATTTGTCTGTTTCCTTTTTGCGCTGCTTTCATTGAGCGCGTGCACTACGCCAATAGCCGCCCAGTCTCAGTCCCGAGCTCGCTTCGGGTTTGGCACCGAGCTTATGGTCAGCACTGCGGATAACCTCGGATTTGGGTTCAGGGGCCGTGTTTCCATGCCGGTCAACGCGGATTTTTCGGTCGCCATCGGTGCCGGCATGACGGGGTTCGTGTTGCGGGGTCGGGACGACGCAAATTGGGTGTTTACCCCTCAGATCTCCGGGATCATTACCTTGGAAGGGATTCGCCAGGCTCCCTACCTGCTCGGTGGAATTGGCGCCTACATCCCCACCGGAGACGCCACGAACAATCGTGGGGGACCAACATTTCATCTCGGAATTGGGCGCGCCCGGGTCCTCAATGAAACGTCGCTCTTCTACGAATTTGATCCAGCGCTGATAATCGAAAAGTCGCGGATTGACGTGTCACTTCCCGTACGAATCGGCCTCATCTTTTAGAACACGAACCGGTGGAGACTCAACGATTCTCAGCGCCTTTCGAGCGACTGACTTAACCTCATGGCTGGACTATACATCCACATACCGTATTGCAGTCAACGATGTGTGTATTGCGATTTCTACTTCGTAACGTCCCGGAAATCCAAAGCATCGTTTCTAAGGTCGTTGCAGTTTGAGATGCAGCATTACGGGCACCTCTACGCTGACAAAGAACCCATAAGTACTGTCTATTTTGGCGGAGGAACACCATCCCGCCTTTCGCTGGAGGAATTAAACGGGATTCTCGCGACCGTGTTCTCAAGCTTCAACGTCCAGGATCTGAAAGAGGTGACCCTCGAAGCAAATCCAGAAGACCTTGATGGCGCATACCTCAGGGGTCTTAAAGAACTCGGCGTGACCCGCTTGAGTATCGGCATCCAGTCGTTCTACGACAATGATTTGCAGTTCATGAACCGAGCTCATACCGCAACTGAGGCCGCTGGCGTGACGGCGCTCGTTAATGAGGCTGGTTTCGATACGTTTACGGCTGATCTTATTTTCGGAGTTCCCAATCAACCCATGGAGTATTGGGCAGCTAACCTTGAAAAAGCCGTCCAGCAGAATATTCCTCATATTTCGGCGTATTCGCTTACGGTTGAGCCGGCAACGCCGTTGTTCAAAATGATTGAGAAGGGAGTTTCTCCGGCAGTCGACGACGATGCCTCAGCAGCTTGTTTTCGTTTTACGATGGATTACCTCAAGAAGGCAGGCTATGAGCACTACGAGGTCTCCAGTTATGCCCTGCCCGGACACAGGGCTGTCCACAACCAAGCCTATTGGAGTCACCAGAATTATCTTGGCTTTGGTCCATCTGCCCATTCTTTTTGGACGGACGGTCGGACTTCAACGCGGTGGGCGAATATCCGAAACATCAATCGGTATCAGGCTTTGCTTGAGGGGCGAAACCCACCCGTTGAGTTTTCTGAGACACTTGAGCCGGAGACGTTGGCCAACGAGCACATAATGTTGCGGCTGCGGACTTCAGATGGACTAAATTTGTCCGTACTCGACGAGCAGTATGGATTTGATCTGTATGACGAACGAGTCGAAGATCTCGCTTGGCTTGAGGGCGAGGCATTGATCGAACCCATCCGAAACGACAAAGTCGTGCTCACAGATGACGGGATGGTGCTTTGTGACATGGTTACGTCTAAACTAATGCTCGGGTAGTTCATGCCACCGCTGCTATGCCCCGTCGGCATTGAGCCGACCACAAATTTGAACGGTGACTTATGCGATTTATGAATCGACAATCCCGAGGACGAGGACTACCACGAACAATCGTAGCGATTCTATTTTTCTTGACACTCACCTCTCTCGGATGCGGAAAAGGTGACGCTGATACAGTTATTGCGGAGCCGCAGTTTGAAGCCGAAGGCGTCTTGGCCTTTCGTAAGCCCAGTGGCGAAACGATTGTTACCATTGCTATCGAACTTGCCGAGACTCAGGCCGAGCATCAGATGGGTTTGATGAACAGGCGGTCGCTCCCCGCGCGCGGTGGAATGTTATTCTTGTCGGAAAGCGAAAGGGAACGGGAATTCTGGATGAAGAACACCCCACTTCCACTCGACATTTTGTTTATCCGCTCAGACTCCAGCATTGCCAATATTGTCAAACGAACGACCCCGTTGTCGCCAGACCTTATTAAGAGCGTGGGCGTTGTTCAACATGTTCTGGAAGTGCGGGCCGGTTTCACAGATCGCTACGGAATTGACAGTACGCATACGATAAGTTGGCAACGAAGAGAAGACGTTGAGAAATCTCCATCGGAATAGAATCAGAACATCCATGAATGTTAAAAAGCGAACTCTAAATCCTTGCGAGCCGATGGCCGATGAGCCTCGCGCCTTGGCCGCAACTCAAGGCCCGGTTGTCGGCGGATGGGTTTTGGCCTTTTGCGGCGTCTGTCTCGCTATCGGTGCGTCCGGAATGATCGGCTGTAGTTCAAGGCAACAACCACCTCCCCCGCCTCCGGTTGTGAAAGACATTCCTTTTCGCGACGACGGTACCCTGACGTTTCAGCGCACCACTGCAGGTGAAGCCGAAAATATCAAGACAATAACAATTGAGATAGCCGATACCGATACACTGCGGATGCGCGGCTTAATGGACCGACAAAGTATACCGAGCGATCGTGGAATGTTGTTCATATTTCCATTCCAAGACATGCAGGGCTTCTGGATGGCTAACACTCAAAGTAGCCTGGACCTGATGTTTGTCGGTGCGGATTCAGTCATCAACGACATCGCGAAGTATGCGAAACCTATGTCCCCGGAAACGGTGGCGGGCAGCGAGCCTGCCCAGTTTGTCGTGGAGATAGCAGCTGGCTTTTCCGACAACAATGGAATTGTAATCGGCGACCGTGTCACTTGGCGGCGGAACTAGGGGCAAGGCTCGAGAATCTTCCAGCCACGCTCAGACAAAATAGCCTGGATCATCGTCGTTCAGGTTCTTTGCTCTAGAGTCCAAACGATTCGCCACACGCACAGGTTCTCTCTGCTTGCGGATTCATGAAGTGGAACCCTTTCCCTTCGAGCC
>CBDTVC010000208.1:0-5766 GCA_965363925.1 uncultured bacterium
ATTGCCGACGATGACGTGGTTGCCTGTAAATGCCAAGTCGGTGTTGTTCACGCTCCCACCGGTCGCAACAGCGTCGTCAAATCCTGGAGGCCGAGGCACAGAACCGATGAGTTCCACGTTCAGAGCCGCCTGGCCGGCGTCAAGCAAGCCTGGTGAAAGTCCGATACGGGGATCGTTTTCGTCCCATTCCCATGCTGGAGGTAAAGGCTCGGGAGCAGGCGGCGGTGCGTCCTGTGCGAACGACAGGTTTGGAAGCAAGACGAAGGCAGCAATGAGGAGAGAGGCTGCCGCCCCGAGTCCAAATCGAGCGCGTGTACTTTTTGCGTGCATGGGTACGGTTGAGGCTGAGTTAAGAAAGATTCGTAATGGGTTGCGGATGGCCAACTCGAGAAGCGTTTGCTTGTAAGTCCGTTTACAGGTTTGCCAGGAAAAAATGCGGGCAGTGTCGCATTTAATGGAAGTCAGTGGTCGGGGTTAAGTTGTCACTGGGGAAAGAGGGTTCACCCTTTCCCCAGGGGAATAAGAAGAGTGCAGAATCGAGAGAGCCTGTCAGAATCAGGAGCGTCCCTCGCGCTATGCTTCGCAACAGACTATCGAAGCGAGGCCCACATCTGCTGCATCCGCTCGATCTCAATTCGTTGGTCAACGTCAACATCGGATGCAAAGAGAAAAATGTCAGTGTCCTGACCAGCACCATCGACCGCGAATAGATCGACAACCATAGTTAATGCACCCTGGTGATGACCAATCATGTACTGCAAAAACAATTTGTAGAATTCGTCACCATTCGCTGCTGACAGTTTGGCGAGGTCATCAGGCGTAAGCATTCCAGGCATCAGCATGGGTTCACCGTCCATAGAGCCCATGCCCTCCTTCATGCCATTCTGCATATTGTGGGCCGAATGATCCAACGTCGATTTGGCCGTTGCGTCCTCCGCGCTGTCAACATGACCGGCGTGCATCGACGACATTTTGCGTTCCGCATCCGAAGCAGCGTCGAGTTCTTCAGCTGAGTTGACTCCCTGGATCATAGGGACGAGTTCTCCGCGCATTCGCAGCCAGCGTTGCATCAGCTTAATCTCTGATCCCTGTGAAACATCGATACGCCTGGAAAGCAAGAGTAAGTCTGGTCGTTCGGTGCGTGACGGCACCATCTCAGTCATGACGAGTGCTTGTGCATGATGTGCAATCATGCCCTGCATGAAGTCCGTGTCAGCCTGTGTATGTGGCGGTAGATCATCACGCACCAGCTCTCGTTTCGACAACACGTCGGATGTAGCCCCGGGCTCTCCTGGGCGAACGGCATGTTGTATCGCGGGATCGGATGACTGGCCATCAACCGTAGCCGACGTGGAGCGGCAACCAGAAGAGATACAGACGGACAATCCAACCAAGAGAAGCGGAAGGACGAACGTATCGAAAGTGACTTTTCTTGGGCAGAGGAAATGAGTCATCGGCATTCTGATTTGATTACCCGAAAATACCGAAACAGAAATCCTGCGGCAAGGAGATCTCCGCTACTGAAACATCAGCCCTTAAAAAAGGAGAGGACTACCCGCGAGCTACAGATTCGAGGACCACTGGACAAACGGGAAGAACAGAGGAAGGCTCGTTATGCGGACTTATTGGCCAATCTCGCACCCATCAACGTTATTGGAATCAGCAGCAGCAGAAACAATACGTTGTACCACACCGGAATGCGATCCCATTCGCCTAATTGTACAATCAAACCGACAACTAAGAGAATACCACCAAGGATCTGGGCGTGACGCATCTTCATGCTCTCGGCAATCTTTGCTGTTGTGAAGCCAGCCGCTACAGATGCGAGCATACTTACAACCAGATACATCAGCAGAGTGGTCGGGTCGTCGGTGAACCCTTCCGGATCCAGCTTGGCAGCATTCGCTGACGCGACACCCATGCCGCCACCCAGGAAAACGACCGTCCACGCTACAAATCCGGCGACTACAGCCAAAATACTCTTCACCATGTCTACAGCCTCATATTGAGGTTAAAGGGGCTATAGGATAGCTCATGAAGATATTTGTGAGCAAGTGTTTTCGAGTTGATTAGAGACTTAGTAGATACAATCAGGCCCAAACATCAGTTTTGGCTTGGAAATTCGACACACGCTAGACCGAAGCCCGCCGCTTCGATAAAAGTGGTGCTTTTCTATTAGTCGAGTTTCGATAGCGCAGATCCTGATCAATATTCATATGCTGCAACGAGTTACGGCAATGACTTGAGGTTGTCGTCACAATTGCGTTCTATGATGGGGCCAGCGATCGGGGAGTGGGGGAATTTCAAACCAACGGGAGAAAGTCATGAATACTATTAAGAACCTGCTCTCAGACAAAGGACGTGAGATTCACTCAGTGCCTTCCAAGGCAACCGTTTACGAAGCGATCCGAACAATGGCAGAAAAGGGGATTGGCGCACTCATGGTCGTCGACGGCGGCCAATTGGTTGGTGTGCTTTCAGAACGCGACTACGCGCGGCAGGTTATCCTTAAGGGGCGCGCCTCTCAGTCGACTCCTGTGGCGGACATAATGACGCGAGACGTTATCACGGTTGTGCCAAGCGATCGGGTTGAGGCGTGTCTTTCTCTAATGACCGACAAGCGGATTCGTCATTTGCCTGTCATGGAAGATGGCGCCCTTGTCGGCGTGGTCTCGATCGGCGATCTGGTACGCGTGATTATTCAAGACCAACGTTCGACGATTGATCAGCTAACGGCGTATGTGCGCGGGTGACGGCGTGAGGGGCTGAAGATGAGAGGATGGGAGGATGGGAGGATGTTGCCTCGCCGTTGATGGCGGTTCGCTGAGGTTGGCGCTTTGCTGAGAGGATGATTCGCTTCGAACGTCGTGCTTAGCGCCCGTTAAGTATGTCGTAAACGAATTGGTGGAAGCGGGGGCGGACTACATCGTAACTGAAGCGTTGCAATGCTATGGCTGTTGTCTCGCCGCGTTTGTCGCTGATCTCGGCGCGGTCGAGTTGGTCAAGCCATTCGGCTGTACCGCGATGCATCTCTTCCGATGCGGGATGGAACGGCGGAAGCGCCCATGCTGCATTGAGGGCGTAGTCGTAGAAGCCAGGGATGGGGCTCATCGCGATCGGTAGGCCAGCTCCCAAGTATTCTGGTAGTTTCGTCGTCAACCGAAACGAGCCCAGTCCATCAAGTGTCTGCGTGATGAATCCGATGTCCATCGCATTTAAAGTGTCGACCACTTCATTTTCTGCGACACGTCCAGTAAAGACGATTCGATCTTTCATGTTCGCTGGGACGCGCTCTTCCAGTTTCGAGCGGCCCGTTCCATCACCGACGATCAATACAGAAACGTCCGGACGTGACAGGTACTTCATCATCGAAACCAGTTCAAGTCCGTAGCTGTACTGCTGCCGTTCGGACCACGACAAGCTTCCCACAACACCACAAACGATATGGTCCGGGTTGAGGCCGTAGCGTTCCTTCATTTCGACACGCTGGTCAGACGGATACGGTCGAAACACGTCTAGATCCGCTGCGCCTTCTACCGTCACCGCACGGCGAGCCCCCATCTTCAACGCCATACCGGTCAGGTAAGGCGTCCATCCGACAAAACCTGCGCAATGTTTGTACAGCGACTTTTCGTAACGCTCAAATATGGCACCGTAAATCGGACCACGTGTTGTCTTGAAGAAGTTGCCGACCGGATCGCCAGTCGACACGATGTATCGTTGGCCATTTGACCGAGCCGCACGAATCAGTTGCGATCCGCCCGCAATGCCGGTTGCCTCCTGATATACAAGGTCCCACTTTTGGGAATTAAGAAGTGCCCAAATCGTCTTGCTGTTTTCAGGTCGAGACCTCGATTTGTCGATGTCGTGGAACGTCAGATTGGCGTTCAGGCCTTCAGTGAGGCGTCGAACGCGCAGTCCGTGCAGGTCGCCGATACCGCCTGCATTGATGCAGAGTATGTCTGGTTTGCGAGCGGCGTCCATCGTCATTTGAAAAACAGGTGAGTCGGCCGAAGCCGCAGAGAAGTTATTGTGAATGCAAATTTACCGCGCGGGAGGCCGGACGTTTGACTGAAGGTATTGCGTTAGAGATTGACCATCCGCACTCTCTTCTTATCGAACAACTGCGAAAGAATTAAACGCAACCGACCGTTCCGTTTCGACTTTTGCAAAATAGATGCCCGATGCGAGCGAAGAGACATCAATTTCCGCCTGACGGCGGCCAGCGACTGTGTTGGACTGAATTTGCGAATACATCGTCCGTCCCGTCAAGTCGACGATGCTGACTGTAACCGTTTCGTTTCGCGCCATCGAATGCGCGACGGTATACGCGATGGAAACGAGGTCGTGCGCCGGGTTTGGATAGGTGGAGACAATCGCGACGTCGGGGTTTGCACTCGGTTCTGCCGTAGTGCCGGACCCTGACACTCGCGGGAACGTGAGCTCCCACATCGTCGCCGTACCCCCAAACGCCAGATCCAGGACGTACATCTTCTCGTCAATGAGCTCCGCATCAATCGGATTAGAAAAACCAGTTACCAGTCTTGTCGCAAGAAACTCAGTTGGTTCCGTGCCTCCTCCAAGTGGAACTACAAAAGCCAGATGCAGCAGATCTTCACTTGGGTCACCAAACGGTCCGAGAAGTTGGCTGTTGAGTCCAGTCCAGCTTAACGCAAAACCACTTCCCAGATATGGAGCTGCCAGCACCAGTTCGGTGTCAAACGTCAGCCCAAGCGGTGAGCGGTGAGCGGTAAACGAATACACCTTTTCTGACGAATTATCTGCGTCGATGATGTTGCCGTTTGTCGAATCCCGATAGAAGTTTGCATCCTGACCGAGGTTTGCAAGCGGATCCGTAAACACTACATCTTGGGGTGGAGCTGGAAAGTTCTCATCGTGGTAATAGAGATTTTCATTTGCCGCGTAGCTATTAGGATTTAGCAGGAGATCACTGGCTGCGTCGTAGCCTTGCACACGCATCTGATTGTCATTCGTGCCCATCCGCCATGGGAAACCATAATGGTGGCCTTCCTGGATCCAGTTTAGTTCGTCCGAGTCGTCTCGGTCGCCCGAGTTCTCGGTTGCCAGTAAGTTACCGTGTGGGTCAAACGCCAAGTCGAAACTGTTGCGAACACCATCCGCATAAAAATAGTCCTTCGCTCGGAGACTGTCCTCGTTGTTCTGCAGGACGACTGTCTCAGGTTCTCCAAGGGGAATTCGAAAGATGGCGGATGTTAGCGGGTATTCCCTCGGGTCGTCCACCAAAGCACCATTCTGATTCTGAATTTCTCCGTGGTCGCTGCGAGAACCACTGTTCATAAACAGATGCTGCCCGTCCGGGCTTACGACAAGGCCATTGGTAAAGTGGTCGAACTGATTGGTGGCACTTGGATATTCGTCTGACATGGCGAGCATCGTCCAGGCCCGCAGGTTGTCGGAGGCACCGGGAACGCCACGCATGATTTCGAAGTGACTGGTTGTGGCAGTTCGGACGCTGGCGAGAACGAAAAGGGTACCATCGTCGGCGACCGCTATGCCCATCACGTTTTCATTGCTGTTCGAGTCTTTGTCGCCGAGGCCGTGATCATCGCTGGTGTAGACGGGCGTGATCGTTTGGGTCGCGACATTTACGCGATAGATCGTGCCGTTTCCCCGGAGAACAAATACGTCACCGCTCAACGGGTCACCTACAACACGAATTGTGTTGGAAGGCACCTGTACGACCGGCCTGATGGTAATCGCATCGTCAAGAACAGTTGGCGTTTG
>CBDTVC010000209.1:0-5757 GCA_965363925.1 uncultured bacterium
AGTAACCGTGCTAGGGCAGAATGTTAATTCGTACAACGATATTGCGGATGGTTCGGCCGTAACGTTTGCGGATCTTGTATATCGAATCAGTCTGCTTTCGCCGGAACTGCGGATCCGCTATTCGACCAGCCATCCAAAAGACTGCTCTGATGAGTTGCTGCATGTGCACCGCGAGCGGGACAACGTCTGTAACTACATACACCTCCCCGTCCAGCACGGTAACACAGATATGTTGGCGCGGATGAAACGGACTTACACTCGGGAGCAGTACCTCGATCTGGTAAGTCGCGCCAAATCGATCGTCCCGGGACTTGCCCTTTCGACGGATATCATTGCCGGATTTTGTGGAGAGACTGAAGACGAGCACCGCGATACACTGTCTCTGATGGAAGCCGTCCGGTATGACTACGCGTTCAACTTTTGCTACTCCGAGCGGCCCGGCACTTATGCCTCAAAAAAATATTCGGACGATGTGCCGGAGCCGATGAAGAAGCGTCGACTTGCCGAGATCATAGAATTGCAAAAGCAGATTTCTTTTGAGAACAACCAGCGGGAATTGGGTACGATTCAGAGTGTCCTGGTTGAAGGATTAAGTAAGAAATCGGATGATCAGTTTCGCGGCCGGACGGATGCAAACAAGATGGTCGTTTTTGATCGTGGATCGTTTCGGATGGGACAATATGTCAACGTACGCGTTGAAGAATGTACGTCGGCAACACTGCTAGGGACGGCGGTTGTGTGAGGAGCAAGGGGTTGCTATCCGAGACGAAATGAATAATTTCCTGAAGGGGATTGACAGTCCGGAACAGATTAGCGACTAAATCAGATAGCGACCGAGTCCGTTAGCGACTCAGTCCCACAGAGACTAATAATACAAGTGAAGTATGGATCGCGAAGCGATACAGCAACGGTTTGGCATTATCGGCTCATCGGCCGCAATGCGACATGTAGTCGATCAAGTTCGGCTCGTCGCAGGGTCTGATGCGAGCGTGTTGATCCAGGGTGAAAGCGGCGTTGGTAAAGAAATCATTGCGAAGACAATCCACGAGATCAGCGACAGACGCCACAAATCGATGATCGTCGTTAATTGTGGTGCGATCCCTGAGGGGCTGCTGGAGTCCGAACTCTTTGGAAACGAAAAAGGCGCATACACGGGCGCGGTTGAGAGGCGCACGGGCTACTTTGAAGACGCGGATAACGGGACAATATTTCTCGATGAAATCGGCGAGATGCCGCTTCAGGCGCAGGTACGGTTGCTACGCGTTCTCGAGTCTGGCGAGTTCAGCAGGGTTGGGTCGTCCGTTGTCCGGAAAGTGGATGTGCGGATAGTTGCCGCCACGAATAAGGACTTGTCAGCGGAAGTTCGTGACGGCCGATTTCGGGAAGATCTCTACTACCGCTTAAGCACCGTTGTCATCGAGATCCCGCCGCTACGGCAACGAAAGGACGACGTCGTACCGCTACTCGAAAAGTTTCTTTACGATATAACGAGGCAGTACGATTCGCCGCCAAAGAAGCTTTCGCAGGATGCAATAGAACTCCTGCTGCGCTATCGATGGCCAGGTAATGTCCGCGAACTTCGTAATGTTGTCGAGCGGATGGTCGTTTTGAACCGCGCACAATCCGTTTCTGCGGAGGACTTACGACCACATCTTCGTGGGGTAAGTGCGTCCGGTGAATCGGGTACCCTTGTGCCGATTTCGCGCGCAAACAATGGCCAGAGTCCGCAGCCGGATTCTTCTCCCGGCGATTCACGAGAACGGGAATTGATTTACCGAGCCCTGCTGGAGTTGCGCATGGAGATCCGGGAAATCAAAGAGCAACTTCAGGCCGGAGGAGTGTCCAGCCATCGAGTCGAACCGGAAGACCGAGAGTACATGATCGTAAACCACCCTGAAGCGGATGATGCGTTTGAGGAAGTTGTTTACGAAATCGAATCGGATGAGCCGATTGAATCCGAGTCAGAAAGCACGACGAAATACGAAGACGAAATTGATGAGTCACCCTTGCTGTCGGTTTCCTCTGAACAGCTGCCCACGTTGCAAGACGCAGAGCGCCATCTGATCGCAGAGGCCCTTCGCCGCTTTGACGGTAATCGAAGGCAAACAGCCAAAGCACTTGGGATTTCGGAACGAACCCTCTATCGCAAGATCAATGAAATGGAGCAAGATGGAATTGTTGGTTGATCCGTTCCCAGGGCGCGCTTTGCAGACACTTTTCCGGTGGAGATGGATTACAGGTTGGCCGATGCGCTGCGTTCCTGTGCGGTTCCGACGTGTCGTTATCGACGACAGCCGTTCTAGTTGTATTGTCGCTGCATCGCTCCCCCGAACCCAGTTTGTGCATAAATTCGATGGTGGGTTATCGTTCGCCCGTTCATTCGTTGTCAGCGTGGTAGTTGTAGTTGTACTCGGCCTCTCCGGGTGTCGGCACTACAGCTTTACAGGTGCCTCTATTCCCGAGGGCCTGGTGAGGATTGCGATTCCGCTAGTGGAGGACAATAGTGTCAATACCCTCTCATCGTTAGACGAATCGTTTACAGATATGCTGGTGCAGCGATTTGTGCGGCAGACTCGGCTTCAACTTGAAACGGATGAAGCATCGGCGGATGCGCTGCTTTCAGCGAGAATCACTCGATATACAAACGTCCCCACGTCGGTGGGCGGCAACGAAGTTGCGACCTTGAATCGTGTGACGATCAGCGTATCCGTTGTGTACTCGGATCAAGGGAATAACCGGGAGATGCTAAATCGCTCGTTTTCAGGATTCGACGAGTACGACCCTGCAGGAGCAGGCGGATTGTCAGGTGAACTGGATGCAGCCTCGTCCGCATTGACAAAGATTGCAGACGACATTTTCACTGCGGCAACATCCAATTGGTAGGACGTGATGTAACGCTAGCCCTTTCTACTGAACGTAGGGGAGTGGGCGGGTTGGTGCAGAACCGGTCTGGCATGACAGTCTAATCTGAGCCCAAAGAATAACCCCAAGGCCTGAAGCAGAAGCTCAACGCTCAACGCCTAACGCAGAACGCCTCGCCCCGAACTCCTAATGCCACGCCCAACGCTCAACGTCTAAAACCCAACTCCGAACGCCGAAAATCTTGCCGATTATCTATGCCATAGCAATGCTGATCCTTCTGCTGTTCGGTGTGAACCTGCTGCTTTTGGCAATGGCTTTTGCAAACGCAGACAGGCTTCGTCCCGGGATGGCACCGCCGTTGGGATCTGCGTCGCTGCTATCCAATCGATCGCCGAGCGAACTTCCGACGGTGACGGTACAGCTTCCGGTATACAATGAACGATTTGTTATCAATCGTCTGATTGATGCGTGCGCGGCGCTCAATTATCCGCGCGAGCTGCTTGATATTCAAGTCCTTGATGACTCGACGGATGACACAGCGGTGATTGCAGAAGCGCGGGTGTCGTATTGGAAGGAGCGAGGAGTTCGGATATTGCACATTCGCCGCTCGGATCGGTCGGGATATAAGGCAGGCGCACTCCAGCAGGGGCTGCAATTTTCGAATGCCCAGTTCATTGCCGTGTTTGATGCGGATTTCGTACCGCCTCCTAATTTTCTTCTGAGCGTGATTCCTGAGTTTGATCAGAATGAAATTGGAATGGTTCAGGCGCGTTGGGGGCATCTGAATGCGGATGAATCGTTGCTGACTCGGATTCAGTCATTTGGACTCGACACACATTTTGCCATTGAGCAACGAGTTCGCAATTTGACCGGCTGCTTTATCAATTTCAACGGTACGGCGGGTGTCTGGCGGCGCGCTTGTATCGATGGCGCGGGCGGTTGGTCTGCGGATACACTTGCAGAAGATCTGGACCTAAGTTATCGTGCTCAGCTTGGCGGCTGGAAGTTCAAATTTCTGTCGCAGACGGTAGCGCCTGCAGAGTTGCCATCCGAAATGAATTCCTTTCGAGCCCAGCAATTCCGGTGGACAAAAGGCACAACCCAAACAGCACTGAAAATGCTGGTGCCACTTTGGAAGAGCAAGTTTCCGCTCTCTGTAAAGTTGGAGGGGACCGTACACCTTACGGCGCACCTTGTTTTTCCGATGATATTGCTGCTGGCTTTGAGTCACGCGCCGCTCCTGTACGTAAAGAGCAGAACGGGACTGCCGAATGATCTCTTCTTTGCACTTCTAAGCATCGGGTTTCTGGGATTTGTCGGTTTTTTCCTTGCCCAACTCCTCGCGCAGCGCGAACTCTACCCAGATTGGAGACGCCGGATGATCCTGTTCCCCGCGTTTATGGCAGGCAGCATGGGACTGGCCGTTAGCAACACCCGCGCGATTTTCCAGGCTCTTCGAGGTCAGAAGTCGGCTTTTGTTAGGACGCCGAAGCTGAGCAATGAATTGAGGAATTCAGACGGTGGAGCCGAGAATGCGGCATCCACTAACAGTTATCTGAATCAATCCCTGCCGTGGATTGTGTGGGTTGAATTCGGCATCTTTGTCTACACACTTGCTGGACTCCTCTGGTTAATTGCTTCCAAACAGTGGATTGCCATCCCATTTCAGGCGTTGCTCGTTGCTGGTTTTGGCTTGGTGATCGGCTACAGCTTCTATTCAGCGAGAGACTCAGTTGTTTAGGGTCCGCCAAGACAACCCGGGCAACTTGAAAACACATCCTTTCAGTTTGTACCTTTCAGGTCAGGCTACTCAATTTGCTGAGTATTGCCTTATCCCGCTAGTGCCACACGCACTCTTCTCGACCGTTACCTAAATGGCTGTTTCGGACATTCCACGGGTTTTATTGCTACTGGACCAGGGTAAGTCCATGGAAGCGCTTGAGTTGTCATCAAAGCTCATCGCGGAAATGCCCACCCATGTGACCTCGTATGTGGTTCACGCCCGCGCAAACGAATCACAGGGACAGTACCAGACTGCCTTTCAGTCTTGGCGACAGGCGTTGGATTTGATGCCAAACAGCCCGCAAATCCTTAAAGGGCTATTGCGAACTGCTGACAAACTTGCTAAACCGGCCGACTCGCGTGATGATTTCAAGTTCATGGGCTGGACGAAAGACAGGAGCGAAATTGCTTCCGAGCAATACCGGTTTGTACCTGCCAGTCAAGATGGGCTCGTTTCAACCGCCGGCAATGCCCTTGCGTCCGGCGATTCATTGCTTGCGGAAAAGGGTGACTTGATTGAACCTGTCGCCGATGATTCAAACGAGGTACCCGTTTTTGTTGATACCGATTTACCCGATAGCGAGGGTACTTTTGAACTGGACCTGTCGAAAGACGATGCCGACCTGCAAGAGTCAAACTTGGAGATCGATATTGCTGGGCAGGAGCAGGTAATCGTAGTGACATCGGGTGAAGGTCCTGATTTTCGTAGTGAACTGGATGCGTCCGCGGATGCTCCGGTGGGGAAAAGTTTGGATTCACCTCGCGGTTGGACAGCGGGTTCGAATGTTGAGTCGGGCAACGATGCCTCGGCTAACACCGTTGCCAAGTCAGTAGTGAACTCGACGATGGCTGCGATTGTGGACGCTTCGCTGGATTCAACCTTGGACTCGACGGTGGACGCTTCGCTGGAGTCGACGGTGGACTCGACGGTGGACGCTTCGCTGGAGTCGACGGTGGACTCGACGGTAACTTCGGCGGCGGACGCAGAATACTATAGACTGGCAGCTTCAGCATTCGAGTCGGCGGAATTGGAAGAGGTAAAATCCGACGGTAGTTTGAGAGCCGACACTGCGGGAGCCGACACTGCGGGAGGTGAAGCGGAAAACGTTGAGG